>JBIIOJ010000094.1:0-10784 GCA_044337015.1 Pirellulales bacterium | reverse complement strand
TTCTTCACGTCGCCGGGGCCGTAGATCGTGGTGGGATTGACCATCACCGCGTCGATCGAGCCTGCGCGAACGGCCTCTCGCAGGAGTTCCTCCGCGCGGTGCTTCGTCTCGAAGTAGCCGAGTTCGAGCGGGTGGATCGTGAATGGGGAATCTTCCGTGAGGGGCGTGCCGTCCGTGCTCGCCCCGATCGCCGCGACGGAGCTTGCGTAAACGAGCTTGCGGACGCCTGCATCCCGGCAGGCGGCGATGACGTTGGCCGTGCCGCCGACGTTCACCTCCTCCATCGCCCGCCGCTCCCGGCGGGAGTAGCCGATGACGCCCGCGAGATGAAACACGGTGTCAACGCCCCGACAGGCCGCACGGAGGCTCTCGACGTCGGTGACGTCGCCAGGCACGCTCTCGATCGGCAGCTCCGCGAGATCGTCGACCGCCTTCGCGCGGCGAATGATCCGGATGTCGTGCCCCTCGGCGAGCAACCGCCGCACGAGCCAGCCGCCGAGGAATCCCGTGCCGCCCGTGACGAGAACCTTCATGCTGCGACTTTCGAGCGGCGGCGAACGTGGGTGGGGGAATCTCGCCCGCACAGCTCGATCGTCGGCCGGCGGACACGGATGCTAGGATGCCCCGAGTGTAACCGCCGCCCTTCGATGCTCGGAACGGTGCGGCGGTGAGGTGAAGGTGCGGCCCCCGGGAGGAGCGACATGAGTCGACGACCGTGCGTTCGAAACGCGACCTTATGCCTCGCAGGACTCCTCGCCTTCATCGTCGCCGGGCTGACCGGAGTCGCGGCCGCCGAACGCCGCCCCAACGTCGTCTACGTGATGACCGACGACCAGGGTTACGGCGACATCGCCGCCCACGGCAACCCGGTCCTCCACACGCCGAACCTCGACCGGATGCACCGCGAGAGCGTGCGGCTCACCGAGTTCCACGTGAGCCCGACCTGTTCACCCACCCGCGCGGCCCTCATGACCGGCCGACACGAGTTCCGCTCGGGCGTCACCCACACGATCTTCGAACGTGAGCGGCTCGCCCTCTCGGCGACGACCTTGCCACAGCTCCTGAAAGCAGCCGGCTACACAAGCGGCATCTTCGGCAAGTGGCACCTCGGCGACGAGGATGCCTACCAGCCGGACAAGCGGGGATTCGACCGGGTGTTCATCCACGGCGGTGGTGGCATAGGCCAGACCTTCCCGGGAAGTTGCGGAGACGCGCCGGGCAACCGCTACTTCGACCCGGTGATCCGCAGCGATGGCTCGTTCGTGAAGACGAAGGGCTACTGCACCGACGTCTTCTTCGAGGCCGCGATCGAATGGATCGACGCCCGCCGAAAGTCGGACGAGCCTTTCTTCTGCTACCTCACGCCGAATGCCCCGCACGACCCGCTCGACTGCCCGCCCGGCTCCGACACGCCGTATCTCGCGAAGCTCGAGGCGGCCGGGATCGCCGACGCGAAGGAGCGGGCGAGGATCGCGAAGTTCTACGGGATGATCGAGAACATCGACGCGAACATCGGGCGGCTCCTCGCGAGGCTCGACGAGTGGGGCATCGCGGAGAACACGCTCGTCGTGTTCACGACCGACAACGGCACGGCCAACGGGGCGAAGGTCTTCAACGACGGCATGCGGGCGCACAAGGGCTCGCCGTACCGCGGCGGAACCCGTGTGCCGGCCTATTGGCGGTGGAAGGGGCGGCTGCCGCAGGGCATCGACGTGCCCTCCCTCACGGCGCACATCGACGTCCTGCCGACGCTGTGCGACATCGCGGGCGTCGAACTGCCGACAGCGGTCGCCGGGAAGGTCGAGGGCCGCAGTTTCGCGCCGCTCTTGCGAGGGGCCCGGATCGCCTGGCCCGATCGGCCGCTCGTCACCCACGTGGGCCGGTGGGACCGTGGCAAGGCGGCCGAGAGCGGCCATCGCAACTGCCGGATCCGTGAAGGCCGATGGAGCCTCGTGAACGTGCAGAACCGTCCCGATGCGTGGGAACTCTACGACATCGCGGCCGATCCGGGCGAAAAGGCCGACGTCGCGAAGGCGCATCCCGACATCGTCGCCCGCCTCGCCGCCGCCTACGACGACTGGTGGCGGAGCGTGCAGCCCGATCTCGTCAACGAGAATCTCGACGGCCCGGCGGAGAACCCGTTCAAGACCGCCTACGAGCGGCAGTCCCCGCCGTCGTCGTCGGCGAAGCCGGCCGTGAAGCGGCCGAACGTCCTCTACATCATCGTGGACGACCAGTCGCCGTTCGATTTCAGGTTCTACAACCCGTCCTCGACGCTCGACGCTCCGGTGCTCGAACGCCTCGCGGCGGAAGGGATGGTGCTCGACGCGGCCTACCACATGGGCTCGTTCAGCGGGGCCGTCTGCGTGCCGAGCCGGCACATGCTGATGTGCGGCCGGTCGGTCTGGCACCTGCCGATCGGACCTGGCGCGTCGAACCAAAGGTCGGGCAATCCCCCTCTCGCGACGCCCCATTGCCCGCCGGTACTCGAGCGTTTCACGATGGCTGCGGTCTTCAATTCGGCGGGCTACCGCACGATGCGGACCTGCAAGCGGGAAAACTGCTACCCGGCCGCCGACGACCTGTTCGCCGTCCGCGAGATCGCGACCAGCCGCGGCGCGACGCGGGAAACGAGCAGCATCTGGCATGCCGACCGGGTCATGGAATATCTCGCCGCCAGGGAAGCAGCCGGGAACTCGCCCCCCTTCCTCATCCACCTCGGATTCTCCCATCCGCACGACACGCGCGACGGGATGCCGGAGCTGCTCGCAAAGTACGGCGCCACGAACCACGCCGACGAAACGGCGCTGCCACCGGCCGACCCGCGTCAGCCGCCGCTGCCGCCCAACTGGCTGCCAGAGCACCCGTTCGACCACGGCCACATGAGCGTTCGCGACGAGGTTGCCGTGAGCGGCGTGTGGAAAAACCGGGATGAACGGACGATCCGCAACGAGCTCGGCCGCGAGTATGCCTGCAGCGAACTCATCGACCGCCAGGTGGGCCGCGTGCTCGACAAACTCGCGGCCATGGGAGAACTCGAGAACACCTGGATTTTCTACACGTCCGACCACGGCATGGCGATCGGACGCCACGGACTCCAGGGCAAGCAGAATCTCTACGAGCACACATGGCGGGTTCCCTTCATCGTGAAGGGGCCGGGCGTGAAGCCGGGCTCCCGGGCTCCCGGCAACGTCTACCTCGGCGACACGCTGGCCACGCTCTGCGACATCTGCGGCATCGAGCCGCCGGCGACGAACGAAGGCACGAGTTTTCTGCCGGTGCTCGAGGGGAAGGCGTTGGCCGTTCGCGACGTGCTCTACGGCGTGTACTGCGGCGGGCAGAAGCCGGGGATGCGGAGCGTAAGGCGGGGCGACTGGAAGCTCGTCAAGTACGAGTCACCCTCGGGCGGGCTGCACACGCAACTCTTCAACCTCTCCGACAACCCGCACGAACTGCTGGCAGAGCACCACGACCCTGCCGTGGCGGCGCTGCTTCCGCAGGGCCCGCGTCCCACTCAAAAGAACCTCGCCGACGATCCGGCCCACGCCGCCACCCGGGCCGAGCTGGAGGCGGTGCTCGCCGCGGAGATGCGACGGCACGACGACCCGTTCCGGTTTTCCGACCAGTCACAGGAGCCGCCGCCTTGACCGCCGTGATCCGCCCGCTCGTTGGTCTGCTCTGCCTCGCCGCCTCGTTCCTCGCCGCTGCCGCTCCAGGAAGTCAGGGACTTCAGAAGTCGTAGTCGAACCGCATGCCGTAGATGTCGGTGAGGCTGTTGCCCGTGTCGAGATCCTCGAGCGCCGCGCGGATGTAGTTGAACTTCACCCGGGTGTAGGGGTTCAAGTACCAGTTGAGGCCGGCGGTGAAGTCGGTGAGCTTGTTGCCCCGGATGTTCTCGTCGTTGAGGTTGATCGTCGAGTAGCGGACCGCGATCTCCCAGGCCCCGGGGCCGGTCTGGATCCCCTGCGAGCGGGTGCGGACGCGGAAGAAGGGGCTCCGCACGTCCATCCGCTTCTGGATCCCCTTCTTCGTGTCGTAGGGGCGGTGCTCGCCGGTGAGGAACCAGCTCGCCTGCGCCATGTAGGAATGGAAGAGGAGCGGCGGGCCGCCGATCTGGTCGACCGCGGCGAAGGCGTATTCCGACTGGAGCGAGAACGAGCCGAGCACGAGCGAGAACTCGGGATCGAAGAGCTGGAAGTTCTTCGCCGGGATGAAGTCGGTGTCCACGAAGATCGGCGCGAAGGGGGGCGTGCCGGGGTTGGCCGACGGGCTGCCGATCGGCTGGGCCTTGCGGATTTCAGGGGTGTTGCGGAACCGCACGCGGTCGTTCTCGGTCATGCGGTAGCTGTAGGCGGCGCCCAGGTGGAGGTAGAAGCGGCCGTCGCTCGCCTCGTCGTACCAGGGGAGCCAGGTCCGCCGGAGCGTGAGCGCCTGCCCGCTGTCGAACGTGTCGTTGCCGGTGTTGTCGCTGTTGGTCCGGAAGGTGCCGATCTGCCAGGTCTGCCGCTCGTCGTCGGTGTTGCCGTAGGCCATGACGCCCATGTTGCGGGCAGGGGCGAACGTGTCGACGAGCGACCGCTCCATGAACGTGTTGTTGAAGTTCTGCGTCTGCCGCTCGAGGCTGAACGGCTCGAAGAAGTGGCCGAACCGCAGGTTCTGCAGGTAGGGAAGGTCGTGAGCCTCGATGTAGTTGTCGAGGTAGCTCGGCTGGTTGGCGAGCGCGAAGTCGACGCCGAGCGAGTATTCGAGCACCTCGAAGGCGGTGCCCCGCGCGCCGATTCGCAGGCGGCGGAACTGCGCGCCATCCTGGAGGTCACCGACGCTCTCGCGGCTCACCTCGTCCTGGCCGAAGTAGACCCAGTCGCCCTGCACCTGCCCGAGGAACCTGACTGTCGGCCGCTTCGCCGCCTCTGCCTTCTCCTTGGCCTGGGCCGCGGTGAGGTCCTCGACGGTTTTCTCGAGGTCCTTGACCCGGTCGGCGAGCTCGGTCTTCTCGTCAATTGCGCAGACCTTCCCCGGGCTGGCGGCGACGAGGCAGAGGCATATCAGGATCGCAGGCGACGATCGGGCCGCTGCCGTTTTCGTGGGCGGTGTTCGCGGACGCATGGAAGCTCCGGTTGCACCATCTGTATCGGTCCTGCCGCCTTTGCGAATGAAAAAGCCTCGGTCGTTTGGCGGTGGCCTGGAAAGCTGGGAAACTGGAGCAGGACAGGAGTCCCGGAAGCTTTCGTGAATGAAATGATGCCCCCGATTCGACTCGTCGACTGCGATGCCCGCCATGCCCCGGCGATCCGTGAAATCTTCAACGAAGTGATCGCGAACTCGACGGCGCTCTACGAGTACGCACCGCGATCGATCGACGCGGTCGAGCGATGGATCACAGCGAGGCTCACCGAGGCGCGGCCGCTCGTCGGGGCCGAGGACGATTCCGGTCGTCTCGTCGGCTTTGCAAGCTACGGCATGTTCCGGCCGTTCCCGGCCTACAAGTACACGGTGGAGCACTCGGTCTACGTGGCGGCGGACTCGCGTGGAAAGGGTGTGGGCCGCCTGCTGCTGTCGTCACTCACCGAGCGGGCGATGTCGCGGGAAGTTCGCGTCATGGTCGGCGGCATCGACGCGGCGAACGTCGCGAGCATCGCGATGCACCGCTCGCTCGGCTTCACCCACGCCGGGACGATCCGGCAGGCCGGCTGGAAGTTCGGCCGCTGGCTCGACCTCGAGTTCTGGCAGCGGGTGCTGCCCGGGCCGCTATCGCCGACCGACGGCTAGAGTCAGACGCGAGGCAGTTCGTAGCCCTTGCGGTACTCACGGGAAAAGAGCGCGTTCGCGGCCTCGTCCGTCGCCCGCTCGGTCTTCGGGTCGATCGTGAGTTCGCGGCCGAGCAAAAGCCTCGTCTTCGCGAGATCGACGCCGTTTTCCCGAATGTAGGCCTCGAACGAGTCGAGCGAGGCCCGTGCGTGCCGGTCGTCGGCCGCAAGCGTCGGCCGCGTGCCGAGATCGACCTGCTCGCCGAGCGCCCACGAGACGTTGCCGAGATGGGCCAGGGCGCTTGATAGGTGGCCGTCCTCGATGTCGAGGTGGAGATCGCGGTGGTCGCGACTCTTGACGGCCTTCACGAAGTTCGCGAAGTGCTGCTGGTAGGTTCCCCCCGACCATTTTCCGAGCTCGTTGCCGTCGTAGTCGAAGGCGATGCCCGACGTGTAACTGGGCGCCACGACGTACCCTTCCGTGCCGTACCAGATGTTGCAGGGACTGTTGAAGGGCCCCCCCTTCGAAAGGCCGAGGTTCACTTCCGGCTTGATCGGCAGGCCGCGGACGTCGGAGATGAGCATCGCGTCATCCCACTGGTAGAGCGTGACCTGGCTGTTGGCTACGTCGCCGTTGTCGACGTAGCCAAGCCGGCCGCCGAGGCTCACGACCTTCTTCGGAAGCTCCTGCTTGCCGAGCCCCCAGCGGGCCTTGTCGAGCTCGTGCGGGTTCTGGTTGCCGAGGTCGCCGTTGCCGGTGACATGGTTCCAGTGCCAGTCGTAATGGAGCCGCTTCCGGACCGGCACGACGAGCGGCGCCGGGCCGCACCAGAGGTCGAAGTCGAGGTCCGCGGGAATCGGTGCGGGCGTCTCCACAAGTCCGATCGAATCGCGACGCTTGAAGCAGAGAGCGTGGGCCACCTTCACGGGGCCGATCCGGCCGCTCTTCAGGAAGTCGAGCGTCTCGCGGATGCCGGTCATGCTGCGGCTCTGGACTCCCATCTGGCACATCCGGCCGAGCTTTCTCGCCCAGTCGGTCATCACCCGCCCCTCGCTCACGTTGTGGCTGCAGGGCTTCTCGACGTAGACGTCCTTCCCCGACTGCATCGCCCAGATGGCAAACAGCGCGTGGGTGTGGTTGGGCGTGGCGATCGAGACCGCGTCGATGTCCTTCCGTTCCAGGAGCCTGCGGATGTCCTTGACGTACTCCGGCGGCCTCTCGAGCTTCTCGAAACGCTTGGCATGCTTCGCGAAGGCTCCCGGATCACAGTCACAGATCGCGACCAAGTCGCTGTCGGGGTTGGCCAGCCACTCGCCGACATGGGCTCCCCCCTGGCCGTTGACGCCGATCACGGCGACCCGCAGCCGGTCGTTCGGGCCCGCTGGCTTGGGCTGCTCGGCGAGGGATCGGCGGGGGGCGGTGGCGTGGCACGACGCGATAGCGGCTACCGCGGAGGCGGCCGCGCGTTCGACGAAATCACGGCGGGACAAATTCATCGAGGGAGGGTCTCCTGGAGAGAAGACCCGAGTGTACCAAGTCACCGCCGGGCCCCGCCGTTCTCGGCGGGAGGACTACCGGGCCCCGCCGTTCTCGGTGGGAGGATTACCGGGCTCCGCCTGTCACGGCGGGACCGCTACGGTGAGGAGCTTTTCCGGGAACCGCGACCGGAGGGCGGACGCCTCGCGGTCTTGCCGGAGGCGGTGCGGACCCCGTTTCGCAGGGGCTCGAACGAGACGCTCAAGACCTTCGCCTTCGATCTGCCGAAAGTGGTGAGATTGTGGGGGATGGTGGCATCGAGGTAGACGCTGTCTCCTTCCCTGAGGTCGATCAATTCCTGGCCGTACTCGAGCTTCACGTCCCCGGCTATGACAAGCAGGAATCGCTCACCGACGAGGCTGGTGGCTGGCGGGCGGACGCCGGAGTGCGGCGACGGTGCGAGATGGAGTATGACCGGGTTCATACCCCGACCCCGCCACGTGGCGGCCAGCTGTTCGAGCTGGGTGTCGCCGGTGCGGTCGCGGGAGTTATCGACCCGGCCCTCTCCCTTGCGGACGACGACGTGTCGCGGCCGCACGGAAAGCCCCTCGACGAGCTCCTCGACGCCGCATTCAAGCACGTCCGAGAGCTTCACGAGTCCTTCGAGCGACGGCGACAACAGGCCGTTCTCGAGCTTCGAAAGCCAGCTGACCGTAAACTCCGCCCGCGACACCACGTCATCGAGTGTCAGACCGCGGGCGATCCTGATCGCCCGCGCCCGTCGACCGAGGTCCGTGAGGTTGATCGGCATCGGCATGAGCGGGCATCACAGGGCTGGGCGCAATCAAGTGCGACCGCCGAGTATGCTGACGGGACGATTCGCCCGCAAGAGGGGCCTGACCCTGCCGAAGCGTGGACCGCCAGTTTGGTGGTTCCAGCGGCCCGCCGACTCAGGCCCCCGGCCGCCGAAAGTGGCGGTAGGCCTGCAGCACGTCGTAGAGATCGCTCGAGATGGTGACCTCATCCTGCTCAAAATCGGTCAGCCAAGTGCGGTTGCTCGCCACCGCATCTGCCAAAAGCGGGAGGATGTCCCCCAGCGGCAGTTTCACGCAGTTCGAGTCCGCTTCGCCGTGAAGGAGCGAAACGGCCTGCACTTCGGATTCGGGGCCCGTGTAAACCTTCAGTTTCCGGATCGCCATGTGGCACACTCCCTTGCCAAGAAGGCTCGTTCATGACGGATCTGGCATGCCGGCTTTCCCTGCCGGCCGTCGTCATGACGTGCCTTCGATACCTTCCGTCAAAACTTGGTATCGGCACGGCGGGCCGCCAGAGTTTCGCCGGACTCCCTGTCTTCGGTTCGAACGCGTGAAACCGCGGAAAACACCGGGAATTCTGGCCGCTTTATCGGGACTTTGACGCGAACTAGGATCGAGGGGTCTCGCGGACCTGGACCGACTGCACAAACTGGGAAACCGTTCATGCCCCTCCTCCTCCCGATCGCCGAGGTCCTTTTGGCCGAGGTCGACCGCACCCTGGCGGTTCCGATTTTTATCGCGGTCGGGCTCGTGCTCGCCCTCGTCGGGCTCGTGATGCTGCTGCTGGTGTTCAACTACGGCCAGCTCTGGTTCCAGGCGTACTGGTCGAAGGCCCCGGTCACGTTCTTCGAACTGCTCGGCATGAGCCTGCGGAAGGTGAATGCCCGCACCATCGTCCAGGCGAAGATCATGGCCACTCAGGCCGGGCTCGGCAGCGACATCCAGGCTCGCCGGCTCGAGGCCCACTACCTCGCCGGTGGCGACGTGCCGCGGGTGATCCGCGCCCTCATCGCGGCCCAGCGGGCCGGCCTCGATCTCGACTTCGACAAGGCCTGCGCCATCGACCTCGCCGGCCGCGACGTGCTCGACGCCGTGCAGACGAGCGTGAATCCCAAGGTGATCGACTGCCCCGACTCCGCCAGCGGCAAGACGACGCTCTCCGCCGTGGCGAAGAACGGCGTCGAGCTGAAGATCCGCGCCCGGGTCACCGTCCGCACGAATCTCCAGCAGCTCATCGGCGGCGCCACCGAGGAGACGATCATCGCGCGGGTCGGCGAGGGGATCATCACGTCGATCGGCTCCTCCGAGAGCCACTTCGTCGTGATGGAACACCCCGACCAGATATCCAAGGCGGTGCTCGACCGTGGCCTCGACGCGCAGACCGCGTTCCAGATCGTCTCGATCGACATCGCCGACATCGACGTCGGCGAGAACATCGGCGCCCGCCTCCAGGCGGATCAGGCCGAGGCCGACACCCGCGTCGCCCGCGCGAAGGCGGAGGAGCGGCGGAGCTTCGCGATCGCGAAGGAGCAAGAAATGAAGGCCGCCACCGCCGAGAACCGTGCTCGGCTGCTGCAGGCCGAGGCACTGGTGCCGAAGTCGATCGGCGATGCGTTCCGGGCCGGCAAGTTCGAGACGGCGAAGCGCTAGGCCGCGTCGTTCAGTCGATCCACCCGCCGCCGACGAGCCGGTCTTCGACGTAGCAGACGGCCGCCTGCCCCGGAGAGATCGCTCCCGGCCGCAGGTCCGTTTCCCGGGAGAACTCTGCGGCGAAGCGGCCTCCCTCGAGCGGTGTGACGACGGCCGGCGCCGCCGGCCGCGCCGACCGCACCTGCACGACCGCCTCGAACGGCCCGACGGGCGGCGGCACGAGCCAGCGGGCCTGCGAGGCGACGAGATTCGCCTGTGGCACCTCGTCGGCCGTGCCGACGACGACACGGTTGGCATCGGCGTCGATCCGCACGACGTAGAGTGGACGGCCGACGGCGATTCCGAGCCCCTGTCGCTGGCCCACCGTGAAGTGCTCGATGCCGTCGTGGGTCCCGAGCGGCCGATTCGCCGTATCGACGATCTCCCCGGCCCGTGAGCCGCCGAGGCGATGGGCCACGAGCCGTGCGTGGTCTCCCGGTGACACGAAGCAGATCTCCTGGCTGTCGGGTTTGTCGGCGACGGCGAGCCCGAGATCGGCGGCCCTCGCGCGCACCTCGTCCTTCAGCAGTTCTCCAACCGGCAGGAGCATCCGTGAGAGCGCCGCCGGCTCGACGTCAAACAGCACGTATGACTGGTCCTTACCGCGATCGCGGCCGCGAAGAAGCGCTGGTGGCCCATCCGCGCCGCCGGCCTGCTCGACCCGCTGGAGCCGGGCGTGGTGGCCTGTCGCGACGAACTCGGCCCCGATCGAGTCGGCGTAGTCGAACAGCCGTCCGAACTTGAGCCACGTGTTGCAGCGGACGCACGGGTTCGGCGTCCGACCACGGCCGTATTCCTCGGCGAAATAGTCGGCGATGCGGCTGAAATCCTCGGAGAGTTCGAGGGCATAGAGCGGGATCCCGAGCCGGTCGGCGACGCGGCGGGCATCGATCGCGTCGGCGACGCTGCAGCAGCCCTGGTGGCTTTCGTCGATCACCGGAAGCGGTCCCGGCAGGGCCGGCTGCCCGTGCCGCATGAACACTCCCACCACGTCGTGTCCCGCCTCGACGAGCAGGGCTGCCGCCACGCTCGAGTCGACGCCGCCGCTCATTCCCA
>JBIIOJ010000361.1:0-3133 GCA_044337015.1 Pirellulales bacterium | reverse complement strand
GGCTCGGACTCCCCGGGCTTGCATGGCATGCCCCGCTCGAGCGGCAGGGAAGCCGGGTGCTCGCCGTTCGCGATTGGATCCACTTCCGGCTCGATGGGATCATTGACTGGCCGGTCTTCAATCTGGCCGACTCCTGGCTCGTGATCGGGTCGGCGACCCTCGTCGTGCTCTCCCTCCTCGCGCCGCGACCGCCCGAAACGGAAGACCATGGAAAATCCTCCTGACCGCGACGAGCTCACCCGTCGGCTCGATGCCGCGATCCGCGCCGCCGGAGAAGCCGGTCGTGAGACGCTGCGGTGGTTCGGCCGGAAGGGCCTCGCCGTCGAGTTGAAGCAGGACCGCTCGCCGGTTACCGAAGCCGACCGGGCCGCGGAGGGCGTCCTGCGGAAGGAGTTGCTCGACGCTTTCCCGCAGGACGGCTTCCTCGGCGAGGAGACGGGAGCCACGCCGGGCACGAGCGGCTTTGAATGGGTCTGCGATCCAATCGACGGCACGAAGTCGTTCATCCACGGCGTGCCGCTCTACGCCACGCTCGTCGGCTGCCGCAGGATCGCCGGCCGCGTCGAAGGGGCATCGGCCCCGATCGTCGGCGTGATCGCGATTCCGGCGGCGGATGAGATGGTCTTCGCTGCCTCTGGGTGCGGCGCCTGGCATGCCCGCGGATATGGCGGCGGTGGGCGGGGCACAGCGGAGCCCGCGAAGGTATCGACGGTGGCGACGCTCTCCGGCGGCCTTTTCACGACGAGCGACGCCACGAGCTTCGATGCCAGGAACCGCCGCGATGCCCGCGACGCGCTCGAACGGGCCTGCGGACTTTCAAGGACCTGGGGAGACGGCTACGGCTACCTCCTCGTCGCGACGGGGAGGGCGATCGCGATGGTCGACCCGCTGCTGAACGCCTGGGACGCGGCGGCCGTGATGCCCGTGGTGGTCGAGGCAGGGGGCAGGTTCACCGACTGGGAGGGTCGCCCGCGGATCGATTCCGGCGATGGCGTGGCCACCAACGGCCACGTGCACGAAGCGGCGATCGAAATCCTCCGAAGCCGCCCGTAGGCGGCTACCATTGCGAAATCGGCCGGTTGGGATACAGTATTGGGCCTCCAACCGCCCACAAGGCATCCGGTCAGCGTCATTCAGCAAGGGTATCCCGTGGCACGTTCCTGTCAGGTCTGCGGCAAGGGTTTCTCGGTCGGCAACACCGTCACGATTCGCGGCAAGGCGAAGTACCTGGGCGGTGTCGGCACAAAGGTCACAGGCATCACCCGGCGGCGGTTCAAGCCCAACCTTCAGCGAATCCGGGTCACCGTCGGAAAGGCGGCGGCCGGAGGCTCGACCGCCCGCGGCACGAACACGACCATGCTCGTCTGCACGCAGTGCATCCGCAGCGGCGCCGTCACGAAACTGGTGCGGAGGCCGCCATTCCGCCTGCCGACGGTCGACCGCGCGGCGACGGTGGCGGCTGAGGAGGCGGTTCCGTCGGGGCCGCGGGCCCGTCCATGAGCTGCGACGGGTCGCTCGACCGCAAGGCCGTCGCGAAGGTCGCTTCGCTCGCGAGGCTCGCGCTCGAGGAGGCGGAACTCGATCGCATGACCCGCGAACTCTCCGGCATCGTCGGATTCGTCTCGACGCTTGCGGAGATCGACACCACGAGCGTCGAGCCGCTCGCCCATCCGCTCGAATCGAAGAACGTGTTCCGCGAGGATGCCGTGAAGCCGTCGCTCCCGCGTGATCAGGCGCTCGCCGCGGCTCCAAAGCACGACGGGGAGTGCTTCCTCGTTCCGGCCGTGCTCGGAGACGAGTGAGCTCGCGACCATGACCACCGAACGCTCGCTCTGGTCCGCTTCCGCATCCAAGATCGTGGCCGCCGTCCGCGAAGGGGACGTCACCGCCGTCGCCGTCACCGGCGCCTTTCTCGATCGGATCGAATCGCTCAACGGGACGCTCAACGCCTTCCTCCACGTCGATCGGGAAGGGGCGATGGCCGCTGCCGAGCGGATCGACGAGAAGCGGAAGGGCGGGGCACGGCTCGGGCCGCTCGCGGGCCTGCCTATCGCGGTGAAGGACGCCCTTTGCACGCTCGGGCAGCCGACGACCTGTGCCTCGAAGATGCTCGCCGGCTACCGTCCCCCTTACGACGCCGACACCGTCCGCCGGTTGCGCGAGGCCGACGCCGTGATCATCGGCAAGACGAACATGGACGAGTTCGCGATGGGCGGCTCGAACGAGAACTCGGCCTTCGGCCCCGTGAAGAACCCGTGGGACACCACGCGGGCTCCCGGCGGATCGAGCGGAGGCTCGGCGGCCTGCGTGGCGGCTGACATGGCGCCGGTGGCGATCGGCAGCGACACCGGTGGCTCCATCCGGCAGCCCGCGGGCCTCTGCGGCATCACCGGGCTCAAGCCGACCTACGGACGAGTGAGCCGGCGGGGGCTCGTGGCCTTCGCGTCGAGCCTCGACCAGATCGGCCCGATGGCGAGGACGGCCGCCGACTGCAGCCTTGTGCTCGAATCGATCGCGGGGCACGATCCGGGCGACGCGACATCGCTGCGGGACGCCGTGCCCCCCTACACGCAGATGCTCGAGCAGCCGCTCACCGGAATCCGGATCGGCCGCGTGTCCGCGCACTACGCAGAGGGGCTCGATCCCGAGGTGGCCAAGGGAGTCGACGAGGCCTTCGCGGTGTTTCGCGCCGCCGGCGCGACCATCCACGACATCGACCTGCCGCATGCGGAGTACGGCGTCGCGACCTACTACCTCGTCGCTCCCTGCGAAGCCTCGAGCAACCTCGCCCGCTACGACGGCATTCATTACGGCCATCGCAGCAACGCGAGGCCGACTGGCGGCTTCGACTCGCCCCTCGTCGAGCTCTACTGCCGCAGCCGCGGCGAGGGATTCGGACCGGAGGTGAAGCGGAGGATCATGCTCGGCACCTACGCCCTCTCCGCGGGCTACTACGACGCCTACTACGCGAAGGCGCTGCGGGTGCGGCGGCTCATCCGCCAGGACTACCTCGACGCCTTCGCGAAGGTCGACCTCATCGGCGGGCCGGTGTCGGCCACGCCGGCCTTCAAGCTCGGTGAGAAGACCGACGACCCGCTCGCGATGTACCTCGTCGATCTCTATACCGTTTCGA
>JBIIOJ010000360.1:0-3145 GCA_044337015.1 Pirellulales bacterium | reverse complement strand
GCCAGTCTTGATGAATCCCGTGGCCTTGGCGGTCGTAACGTTGGTGATCGTTTGGGCTGTCATGCTCAGAGCCGAGCCCGCACCGACATCGACGATCGCTATCGTCGAGCCCGTGTTCAGCGTCCCGACGCCCGTCCGCGTCACCGTCGAACTGCCGGAGACCGTGATGCCCTTCACCGTGATGGTCGCGCCGGTGATCGAACTGTTCGCAGTGAACGCCACGGTGCCGCTCGCCCATGCTGCGTTGAAGGGCCCGGAGGCCGACGTGCCCTACACCGCCGTATTGAGCGTGCCACTCGTCTGCGTGGTGTTCCAATACTGCTGCGCGATGGCTTCAGAACACTGTGCGCAGATCAGGCCAGCGCAGATCGCCGCGATGACAAACGCCTGGGTGGCGCTACGACTCGACTGAGCATGCTGATGCATGTGTCGATGGCCCTTCGTGGCTATGACCCTCGTCGGCCCGACTCATTAACTGGGGCGGGAGCATAGCGATCGCCGGGAGTGATCACCTGTTCAGAAAAGTGTTAGGAGTCCGTGAGCCTCGCATAACGTGCCGAGGTGCCAGGCTTTGCCGCCGCCGGCGGAGCTGCCAGGCGGCGATCGCGGCTCCGCAGGCCGCCAGCAGGAGCGTGCCCGGTTCTGGCACGGCCGTGAACTGGGTCACGTAGCCCTCGACACCGCCCGAGCCGAAGTCGGCCGTCACGGCTACGACGTCGAAATCGAGCGAGAACGACGGGGCGAACTGGCTCAGCGAATAGTAGCCCTGGCCGTTGAGGAATGCGGCGATCCCCAGACCGTCGCCAAGCACGAAGGCCTGGAGCGTGGCGCCGGCGAGGGCCGACGTTGAATCGGTGAGCGTAAACAAGCCGCCCTGGAACACGTCGTTTTCCGCGAGCGCGGTCACCCCCAGGAACAGATCGACAACGTTTGCCGAGGTGAGCGAGCCAGTGAGGGGGGAGCCGCCCGTGAGCCGCAGGACGTCGTTGACGCTCGCGGCCGGGGCGTTGTAGGTCGGGCCGCCGACAGCCGTGAACTCGAAGGCGAAATCGATGCCGCTCGCCGGATCGACGCTCTCGGCCGTGAGGATGCCGGGGCTTGTGCCGGGCGACACGAGGCCCAGGCCGCCGATCGACTTCACGGTTCCATTGCCCTCGACGGCCCCGCCGGTGAGGAGCACCGAGGTGGTCGAGTAGTCACCGTTGAACCGGCCCGTCATGTTCTGACCCACGGCCACGGTGCCGGCGTAGGAGTTGCCCGTGGCGTTCGTGAAGAGCACGCGTCCGGCATCGGCTCCAGGCGTCTGGTTCGACGCCGTGAGCGAGAGGATCGTGCCCGTGCTCCCGGAGAGGACGCCCGAGAGCGTCACTTCCTCGGTGTTTGCCGGAATGACGGGCGTGGTGGTGTTTTTGACCAGGATCGAGCTCGACGAGGCCACGTTCACGGCGTTGGCGAGCGTGACGTCTTCATCCTGCTCCTGGCCGAGCGAGCCGCCCTTGAGCGTGACGACGGTGCCGGCGCTGGCGCCGATCGTGTAGGTGGCGGCATTGCTCGTGAGCTCGAGCCGGCCGTTGGTCTCGATCTCCACGCCGCTGGTGGCGTTGGGTACGCGATTGACGCCGTTGGCGATCGCGAGGATGCCGCTGCGGATGACCGTGGCGCCCGTGTAGCTCTTCGTGGCCCCATCGTCCTCGGTCTGGGTGGTCGAGTTGAACACCTGCCGGCCGGTGCCGGCCGAGTCGACGACGAAGCCGCCCGTGCCCGCGAGGCTGCCGTCAAATCGCACGTCGGCTGTTCCCGTCACGTTCACGGTCAGGCCTCCGATGTTCGTGATCGAGCCCAGGCCGGAGATGCCGCCGACGGTGTCGGCATGGCCGTTGAAGTCGTGTGCGGCGAACCGGGCGGCCGCGAGCTGCGAGGCATCGGGGATCACATTCGCAGCGCCGGACTGGAGCGTTCCCGTCACCACGCTCGTGCCGCCCGAATAGCTGTTCGACGTATTGGAGATCACGAGCAGGCCGCCGCCGTTCTTCGTGAGGCCGCTCGTGCCCACCAGCTGGGCTCCGACGGTGGCCGTGTGGCCGGCCGTCGCCACCGAAATCGCCGGTGTGTTCAACGAGCCGCCGCCTGCCGCGAGCGTGTAGCCATCCGACTCGATCGAGACATTCCCCGCCGCGACGGACGAGCCGATCGTCACCGTGCCGGACGTGCCCTTGAGGAAGGCATTTTTGTTGGCGACCCAAGCCGCGCCAGACACGCTCGTGTCGCTCGACGACCAGTTCGTGTTGCTTCCGTTCCATGTGCCGGATCCACCGAGCGACGTGCCGTTGGCAGCCCAGTAGAGGTCGGCGCTCTCGGCTACTGTTGTGGCTACGCCGGGCGAGCCCGTGTTCGTCGGAGCGGTGACCGACGTGAAGGCACCGAGATTCCCCGCAGAACTGATCGCGGCGCTCGTCACCACGGAGCCCACGGGCGTGTAGGTCCAGTAAAACGACGAATTCGCGGTCGCCGCGCCGAACGTGACCTGCGTGATCAGTGTGCCGAGACTGTCAAAGATTGCTACGCCATCGCCGGCACTGCTGAGGCCGATGCCAGAGCCGGTGTAGGAACCGACGGCAACCCCCGTCGTGACGGATCCGCCCCAATATGTCTTGAAGTTGTCGGCGGTGGTGGCACTGCCCTCGACGAACACCACGCTTGTTCCCGAAGCGATCGATGTGATTCCAGCGAGCGGCACGGTCGTGCCAAACGATGCCGAACTGTCATCCATCTTCCAGCCAGTGATGTCGACAGCCTCGTCGCCGTAATTCGTGAGCTCGAACCAGTCGGCGACGGTGCCATTGCTCATCACTTCCGTGATCCGGATGATCCCGGCGGCGTGCGCGGGGGCCGCGATCTGGGCAACGAGCGAGCCGAGAGCGAGGGCGGTCAGCAGCGTGGACTGGCGGAGGGAACGCAGCATGGCTTGGGTCTCACGGGCGGTGACGGCTTGCAGAACCGGGGCTTCATGAAAACCCAGCATAGGGTTCGTCCATGAGGAAACCGTTAGCGCACGATGAGAAATGCGTGCAAATTGCGTGTGGAAGGCATAACTTCGTTTGCCAAAGCTATTATGTGACTGGACCACTCGCGGATGGTGCGAGTG
>JBIIOJ010000093.1:0-10846 GCA_044337015.1 Pirellulales bacterium | reverse complement strand
GACCGTCCGCTCGAGGCGCAGCCACGCGACGCGATCGTCGAGCGGATCATCCAACTCCGCGGCGGCACGACCTCGATGGTGCTCGCCCCGATCGTCCGCGGTGCGAAGGGGGAACACCGCGACCTCTTCGCCGACCTCGTGCGGCAGGGCTTCACGCGGGCGCGGGTCGACGGCAAGGTGATCCGCGTCGAGGATCCGCCTCCGCTCGAAAAACAGCTCAAACACACGATCGAGGTCGTGGTCGACCGGATCGTGCCGGAGCCGTCGTCGCGGGGCCGGCTCTCCGAGGCGGTCGAACTCGCGCTCCGCACGAGCGGCGGCCTCGTCGTGGTGGCGAGCGAGGGCCGCGACGACGATCTCGTCCTCTCGAGCCAGTTCGCCTGCACGAAATGCGGCACGAGCTACCCGACCCCCGAGCCGCAAACCTTCAGCTTCAACTCGCCGCAGGGCGCCTGCCCCGCCTGCGACGGCCTCGGCGACATCTACGGCATCGATCCCGCGATCCTCGTCGTGAATCCCGACGCCTCGGTGAAGAAGGGCTGCTTCGCGGTGATCGGGGGATTCCGCGACATGCCGCGGTGGCTGCGGCGGCTGATCAACAGCGTCGCCTCGCACGTGGAAGCAAAAAAGAAGCTGCCTCCGGGCACGATGCTCGAGACGCCCTGGAAGGATCTGTCGGCCGCGCAGAAGAAGCTCTGGCTCTCCGGCACGGGCGCCGAGGAGATCCGCGTCGCGTGGCGGCGGGGACGGGCCGAGCGGGGCGCGAAGGCGAAGTTCGAGGGGGTGCTCGCGATGCTGGCCAACCGCTGGCGGAACGCGAAGAGTGGCATCCTGCGGCGGCAGATCGAGAAGTACATGTGCGTGACCCCGTGCCACGAGTGCCAGGGGGCGAGGCTCTCGCCGCAGGCCCGCGCCGTGCGGATCGAGTCGGCGGCGAAGGGGCTCGCGGGCCAACTCTCCCTGGACCGGCTCTGCAACCTGCCGATTTCCGACGCGAGGGCGTTCATCGGCGGGATCACGCTCGGGAAGACCGAGGGCGTGATCGCGGCGGAGTTGCTCAAGGAGATCCGATCGCGGCTCGACTTCCTGGACCAGGTGGGCCTCGGCTACCTCGCGCTCGATCGGCGGGCTCCCACGCTCTCCGGCGGCGAGAGCCAGCGGATCAGGCTCGCTGCGCAGATCGGCTCCGGGCTCTCGGGCGTGCTCTACGTGCTCGACGAGCCGTCGATCGGCCTCCACCCGCGGGACAACGTCAAGCTGCTTGCGGCGCTCGAACAGCTCCGCGACAAGGGCAACACCGTGATCGTCGTCGAGCACGACGAGGAGACGATCCGCGCGGCCGACTGGGTGGTCGACTTCGGCCCCGGCCCGGGGAAGCGGGGGGGCGAGGTCGTGGCCGCGGGCACGCCGGAGGACATCGCGGCGAGCGACCGGAGCCTCACGGGTGGGTTCCTCTCGGGCCGCGAGGCGATCCACGTCCCCGAGAAACGCCGCAAGCCCTCCGGCAAGAAGCTGCGGCTCGAAGGCGTTCGCCACAACAACCTCAAGGGCATCGACGTCGAGATCCCGCTCGGCCTTCTCGTCTGCGTGACGGGCGTCTCCGGCAGCGGCAAGAGCTCGCTCGTGGGCGACGTGCTCGAGCCGGAGCTGCGTCGGCGGCTCGGCAGCGAGATCGCGAAGCCGGGGGAATTCGACGCGATCCACGGCGCCGAGGAACTCGACAAGGTGATCGTGATCGACCAGTCGCCGATCGGCCGCACGCCCCGCAGCAACCCCGCCACCTACGTGAAGGTCTGGGACGACATCCGCAGCCTCTTCACGATGCTGCCGGAGGCGAGGAAGCGGGGATGGAAGGCGGGCCGGTTCAGCTTCAACGTGGCCGGGGGCCGCTGCGAGGCCTGCGAGGGGAACGGCTCGGTTCGGCTCGACATGGATTTCCTCGCCGACGTCTGGGTCACCTGCGAGACCTGCGGCGGCGCCCGGTTCGCAAAGGACACGCTCGAGGTGCGGTGGAAGGGTCGGAGCGTCGCGGACCTCCTGGAGATGGAGGTGGGCGACGCGAGGGAACTCTTCGCCGACTGCCACGAGATCGAGCAGAAGCTCCGCACGCTCTGCGACGTCGGGCTCGACTACCTGCATCTGGGCCAGCCCTCGCCGACGCTCTCCGGCGGCGAAGCGCAGCGGGTGAAGCTTTCCCGCGAGCTTGCGAAGCGTTCCACGGGCCGCACGCTCTACATCCTCGACGAACCGACGACCGGCCTCCACATGGCCGACGTACGGCAGCTGCTCGCCGTGCTCGAGCGGCTCGTCGACGCGGGCAATACGGTGCTCGTCGTGGAGCACAACCTCGACGTCGTGAAGCGGGCCGACTGGGTGATCGATCTCGGGCCCGAGGGGGGCGGAGGCGGAGGCCGGATCGTCGCGGAGGGGACGCCAGAGAAAATCGCGAAGGCGAAGCGATCCGAGACGGGCAAGGCCCTCGCGCCGGTGCTCGCCGCAACGCACTCGACGCATGGCAAGCCGCCGCGGGCCCGGAAGGTCCGCCGCAAGGCCGCGGGCGACGACCTTGCCCGGCTCGCCGACGTCTCACGCGATCCGGGGCCGCCCGTGATCTCCGTCCGCGGCGCGCAGCAGCACAACCTCAAGTCGGTGGACGCCGAGATCCCGCGAAACGCGATGACCGTCTGCTGCGGACCGAGCGGCTCGGGGAAGACCTCGCTCGCCTTCGACACGCTCTACGCCGAGGGGCAAAGGAGGTACGTCGAGAGCCTCTCGCCGTATGCCAGGCAGTTCGTCGGACAGGTGCCGAAGCCCGTGTTCGAGCGGATCGACGGGCTCTCGCCCGCCGTCGCGATCGAGCAGCGAAACACCGGCGCGACCCCCCGCTCCACCGTCGGCACGCTCACGGAGATGTACGACTACTTCCGCGTCATGGCGGCCAGGCTCGGGAAGATGCACTGCCCCGACTGCAGGGTGCCGGTCGGCGCGCAGAGCGTCGACGCGGTCGTGGAGCGGTTGCTCGAGGAGTCGGCGGGGGCGCGGCTGCTCTTGCTCGCGCCGGTCGAGATGAAGGTGACGCAGACGCCCGAGAGCTTCCTCGCGGGGCTCCAGGCCGCGGGCTACGTGCGGCTGCGGATCGACGGCCAGACCTTCCGCATCGACGAGAAGCCGCCGATCGACCGCAAGCGGAAGAGCCGCATGGAGATCGTTATCGACCGTGTGACGGCGACGCCGGGGGAACGGAGCCGATTGGCACAGAGCGTCGAGGCGGCCTTCGACGCCGGCGGCGGCACGATGCTCGTGGCGAAGGCGATCGACGGCCCCGATGGGAAGCCGCTCGCGGAGCCCGACTGGCCCACCGAGGTGCACAGTCGCCGGCTCGCCTGCACGCAGTGCGGACGGGGCTTCAAGCCGCTCGAGCCGAGGCAGTTCTCGTTCAATAGCCCCCTGGGCTGGTGCCCCAGCTGCGACGGCCTCGGCACGCGGGTCGGCATCGAGCATCGCTCGATCCTCCGCGACCCCTCGGCGACGCTCGCCGACGGAGCCCTCGACCTCTGGCCGAGCCTGGCGCTCCCGATGAGTCGGGCGATGCTCGAGGCGGTCGCCAAGGCGACGGGCCTGCCGATGGACGTGCCGCTCTCCGAGATTCCGGGCCTGGCGCTTCGGCCGCTCTTCGAGGGCACGGGCGAGCAGTGGATCGAGGTGCCAAAGTTCCGCTTCGCCTTCCAGTTCAAGGGGCTCGAGGCGGCCTGCGAGGAGGCGGCGAGGCTCGTCGTGGGCTTGCGCGGGAAGGTGGATGCCGTGATGGGGGAGGTGCCCTGCAGCGAGTGCGGCGGCAGCCGGCTCGAGGAGGTGGCCGCGGCGACGACGCTCTTCGGCCGACCGCTCGACGTCTGGTGCCGGATGCCGCTGGGACGGCTGCGGGAAGCGCTCGGCGGGATCGAACTCACTGAGCAGGAGAAGGATCTCGCGGCCGATCTCCTGCGCGAGCTCAAGAGCCGGGTCGAGTTCCTCGTGGACGTCGGGCTCGACTACCTCGACATGGACCGGCCCGCGGCGAGCCTCTCCGGGGGCGAGCTGCAGCGGATTCGCCTCGCGGCCCAGGTCGGCAGCGGACTCACGGGCGTGCTCTACGTGCTCGACGAGCCGACGATCGGCCTCCACCCGCGAGACACCTCGCGGCTCATCCGCGCGATGGGGAAGCTCCGCGATCTCGGCAACACGCTCGTCGTCGTCGAGCACGACCGCGAGGTCGTCAGCTCCGCCGACTGTGCCCTCGACTTCGGCCCCGGCAGCGGGAAGGAAGGGGGCAGGATCGTAGCGAAGGCGGCCCCCGCGAAGCTCGTCACAGCGAAGGAGAGCGTCACAGGCCCCTACCTCGGGAAGAAGCGTGCCAACGACGCCGTCATGGCCCGCGTGGCTCGGGATGGACGCCGCGAGCCGAGGGAGTGGCTCGAGATCAAGAACATCCGCCACCGCACGCTCCGCGGCGTGACGGCCTCGATCCCGCTCGGCGTCTTCGCCGCGGTGACCGGCCCGAGCGGCAGCGGCAAGACGTCGCTCGTGCTCGAGGTGCTCTGGAAGGCACTCGCCCGCAGGCTCCACGCGGCGCGGGAGCAGCCCGGCGCCCACGACACGATCAAGGGAATCGAGCGGATCGACCGGGTGATCCTCGTCGACCAGCAGCCGATCGGCTCGACGCCGGGTTCGACGCCGGCGACCTACACGGGCGTCTTCGACCACATTCGCTCGCTCTACGCGAAGCTGCCGGAGGCGAAGCGGCGGGGGCTCACGCCGCGTCACTTCAGCTTCAACGTCGCGGGCGGCCGCTGCGACGCCTGCGAGGGGCTGGGGCAACGCCGCGTGGAGATGCACTTTCTGCCCGACGTCTGGGTCGAGTGCGAGAGCTGCCGCGGCACCAGGTACTCACTCGACACGCTCGCCGCGAAGTGGCACGGCAAGTCGATCGCCGACGTGCTCGGAATGAGCGTGGCCGACGCGGCGCAGCTCTTCGACACCGTGCCGCAGGTCTCGAAGATCTTGAAGACGCTCGTGGACGTCGGGCTTGGCTACGTCGGGCTCGGCCAGCCCGCGCCGCAGCTCTCCGGCGGCGAGGCCCAGAGGGTGAAGCTCTCGCGGGAACTCGCGAAGACCGACACGGGCAACACGCTCTACATCCTCGACGAGCCGACGACGGGCCTCCACTTCTCCGACATCGAGAAGCTCCTCCACGTGCTCGAGCGGCTCGTGGAGGCGGGCAACACGGTGCTCGTCGTGGAGCACAACCTCGAGGTGATCGCCGCGGCCGACTGGGTCATCGACATGGGCCCCGAGGCGGGCGACGGCGGCGGCCGGATCGTCGCAGCCGGCCCGCCCGAGGACATCGCGATCCACGCGAGGCAGTGGCGAAAGCAGAAGGATGACCTGCTGCGGAGCCACACCGGCGAAGCCCTCGATGCCTTCGGCCTGCTCGGCGACGTGCCGACTACCACCGGGCCTCGAGGCCGGTCGTCGCCCCGTGCAACAGCACGCTCCCGTTCGTGTTGATCCGGGGCAGTTCGAGCGGCGGGGCCTGCCCGACGCGTTCGAGCTGGTCCACGGCCGTGGCGACTCCGGAGAGCCAGTAGACCGAGTAGCCGAACCGCCACGAGAGCCAGTGCGTGAGCTTCACGCTGGCGTTCGCGCCCACCTCGCCGAAGAAGGCCGTCTGGTCGGCCACGGCGTCGCCGTCGACCGGGATGAACTCCGTCGGAACATCCGTCCGCGAGTAGGCCTGGTTGTAGAAGATGCCTGCCTTGCCGACGCCGTTGACCTTCACGTCCTGCCCGCGGTTCCAGAGCATGACGTCGGCCCCGACCTGGCCACCGTACATGTCGTTGCCGGTCTGCGTGTTGATCCGGTCGAACGCGAGCCCATCTTTCCCCTGGTAGGTGTCCACGATGTGCAGCCCCTCGTTCCATTCCAACCAGCGGAAGCCGGCAAGCCAGGTGATCGGGGTGCAGGTCTTCCGCCGCCAGTTGAACTCGGCCGACTGGATGCTACCGTTCGTGCGAAGCCGGGCCCAGTCGATGTCTCCGTAGTTGAGCCCCGCGAGGTTGTCCATCGCGTAGCCGGAGTCGGAGTGCGGCGTGGAGTGCTCTCCCTCGAAGCCGTAGACGCTGAAGTAGCTCCCCTCGAAGGCGTAGGTGCAGTCGAGGTTCAACTGGAGCGTGTAGCGGGTGCCGGTCGAGACCGGCGTCTGCGCCTGATCGGCGTCGAGCACGGTGGCGAAGGGCTGCGTGTCGTTGACGTAGAGCGGCCGGCTCGGGATCGCCCCCTGCCAGAGCATGAGGGCATCGATCTGCCCGACCACCCGGGGCCCCACGTTGCAGAGGATCCGGTTGATCCAGCCCTTCGACTCGCCGTAGGAATGCCCGCCGTAGGACTCCCCATGGAAGAGCACCGGGCCATGATGGCCGGAGGGTTCCACCATGCCACCCTCGTGGGCAGGGCCCCCGACGGCCCGGTCGGCACGATCGAGCGCCGACGCGAGATCGAGGTCGTCCTCGGGGTTCGCTGCGCGGATCGCGGACGTCGCGTCCGGCTCATCCGTGATGACGTATTCGGAAGCGTACTGGGCGAGCGGCATGAGGTCGGCGGCACTCGCAGCCTCCTGCGACCAAACGGTCGCAGCCGCCGCAAGGATCAAGCCGGTGATCGCGGCCGCACGACCGGCATCACTGTCACGCATACCGCAGAAGAAACGAGCGTTCATGGCGTCAGAGCCCTCCCCGTGGAAAATGTCCGCCGATGTTTTCGACTGCCGGTCGTGCGGGTCCTGACCGTGGCTCCTCGAATGCGGGTTATGGAAAATGGCGAATCTGGGTTCCGGGCCGGCCGCAACGGCCCCGCGGAAAAACCGCGGTCCCCCGCGGCCAAATCGACCCAAGCCGCCCATTCTTTGACATGGCCCTCAAACACTCCTACGGTCAAGGGGCACTTCCTCAAGGGGGCTCGCACCCCGTACCGAACTCCCTTGAAGCCGTATGCACCGATGGCGTGGTTAAGAGTCATTCACTCGCCGTTGGGGTCCGCGATCCCGTTGCCACTATTGCCACGAAAGACTCGTCCGTGAGGCTGATTCCGTTCGCCCGCAAGGCGTCCGCCGCATGCTTTGACGGCGTTGGTCATCAGTCGCCGTCTCACCCAGGAACATTCGCATGATCGACCGCGAAGCACCCTACAGCCTGGCCCGCATCTTCATGCGTCGCCCGATCCAACGGAATCCGCGGGGCGGCGGCCGAGGCTCGCGACATCGACTCGATCGCGGTACACGGCGATCACCGGAACTCGAGCAACTCGAGTCCCGCCAGCTGCTGGCGATCGAGGTTTTTCAGTACCCGGTCGCAGGCGTGACCGCGGGAAGCAGCAGTTACGCGGTGCTGCTCGTAAGCGACGGCACGAGCGGCTTTCTCAAGAAAAACGCGACGCCTTCCCCGACGTTCACCTACGCCGATAATTCGCAGTTCCTCGACAATCCAGCGACGCTTCAGCCGGAGTCGATCACGTTCGCCGAACTGCCCGTTAATTTTGGCCCCCTCACGTCGTTTTACGTGACCAGTGGCGAGCGGAAGGTCTACACAGGCCCGGGGCTGACCGCAGCCGCGCCCGGCACGACCACGACGATCTTGAACACCGGCATTGGCAGTTTCGACGTCGGACTCAGCGACGGCGTCGTTCCTGGCACGTTTCGGGCCCGAGTGTCGATCGTCGACGGTGGTGGGGACCCAGCGACGGCGTGGCTCGTCGCTTCGAAGCCAGGGGAGATCTGGAACCTCGCCATCGAGCGGATACCCGGGCTTGGCGATGGCGAACTGCCTGCGGAGGGCCGAATCGATTCTTTATCCGGCGACGTCACGCTGAGGGGTTGGGGAGATGCTCCCCTGTCCGTCACCCTGACTCCGTGGGACTGGGGCGTTTACACGGACGCAAGCGTCGATCCCGACCCGCTCTCCTTCACGCTTTTCGCCGGGCAGACGGTGTCCCAGCGGATGCTCGTCGATCTTTCCCGCAACGAGTCGACGATCACCATCAACAGTCCCCTCACAGCTTCCCTCGGGAGCAGCAGCGACCCCTTGTTCTTCTCGGGTGCCGGCGGTGTCTCCGGGCAGGTCGGGCAGGTTGTGCTCGATGGGTCCACGATCGTGACCAACGCCGATGTGTCGTCGAGCAGTCTCTCCACAACCGGGGTTCCCCTGTCGTCGCACTTCGTGAGTACGCGACTCCCCGTCCGAAACGTCACGATCAATCGCCCGCTGGCCGCGCCGCGGCAGCAGCTGCTCGTCGAGGGGTCCGCCGGGGCGCCCGGCCGACTGCTCGTCGGTGAACAGGGGTCGCTTGCAGCCTCGCTGACGTCGCCATTGACCAAGTCCGCAGTTTCGCTTGACATCCAGGCCAAGCACGCCGACGTGATTTTTGCCGGCGTCGTCAACGCGAACCAACAGACCTACCTGCTCCAGTCGCCGGATGATCCCCGGGCCTACTCACTCACCACGGTCTCGCCGACATCCGGCGTGCAGACCGGGAGGATTCTCGGTGACACGGTGGGCATCACGCTCGCCAACGATGCCGGCGGCGAGTTCAACGTGCGCACCACGATCGACAATCTTCGGATGACGGCCGCGACGAGTCCTTTGGCCCCGGTGCTGCCGTACGCGATTCGCGTTCTGGAGACCGACGACCTCATCGTCGACGCGGTCCCCGCCTCGCAGCGCGAGATCGAGATCGCCGCCGAGGGCACGCTCACGTTGCAGAGTTCGATCGAGACGTCCGGAAGCCTGACACTTTCCACCCCGAAAGCGCTCATGCTCTTGTCTCCCATCTCGTCGGCGACGGGCAACGTAACGCTGGTGGCGGACAGCGTCTCGTCAAACAGCCCAGTGACGGCCGGAGGGACAAGGGGAGTGACGCTCACGTCGCGGTCCGCGACGGGCGACGTGGATGTCAACGCACTCGTCCGTGCCGGAGGGTCTGTCAAGCAGCCCGTGCGGGTGGCCACGACGGGGAACGTCAATCTCACGACCAACGGCCTGAGCACGATCGATGGCGTCGCGCTCGTGGCAGGCGACCGCGTGCTCGTCAAGAACCAGACTGTCGCCAGCCAGAACGGAATCTACGTGGCCAATGCCGGCGCATGGACACGGGCAGCGGACGCCAACGCGTCCGGTCAGTTCGCGCCCGGTTTTTCGGTCTTCGTTACCAAGGGGACGCAGGCGGGTGGCTGGGTGTTCGCCAACCCTGCCAATCCGTCGCTGGGATCGACCGGCCTCATATTTGCCCCGGCCTCGGCGACGCAGACATACGGTGGGGCACAGGCCGCGACGACGACGAACGTCGATCTCGCGACCGGCGGCCTGCTCACGATCGATGGCGTTCCGCTCGCGGCCGGTGATCGCGTGCTCGTCAAGAATCAGACCAACAAGCGGCAAAACGGCATCTACGTCGCCTCGGCAGGTTCGTGGCAGCGGGCCAGCGACGCCGACACCGCGGCAGAACTCCGCGCGGGGTCCTACGTGTTCGTGGCGGCGGGTACGGCGAATGGCTCGAAGGGTTTCGTTCTGGACGACGACGCCGTGCAGGCGGGCGTCACGGAACTGAACTTCTCGGCGTTCGCCGTCCAGCCGACCAGGACGAACGTGTATTCCCCGGCCAACGTGCTGCCGTCGGCCGTGGCCGCGACCACCGTGAACCTCGATCTCTCTGTCGCCCAGCCGACGATCGATGGCCAGTCGCTGTCGGTGGGCGATCTTGTGCTCGTGAAGAATCAGGTCAATGCGGCTGAAAACGGCATCTACAAGGTGCAGGACGATAACAAGTTGGCACGGTCCTTGGCCGCCGATGAGTTCGCCGAACTCGCCCGGGGAAGCACCGTCTACGTCAGCGGCGGCGCCGTGAATGCGTCCACGAGTTGGACGTTCAACGACTCCACCAGCCTCCTGGGATCGATCACCGGCGGCAACCAGGTCGTCAACGGGCTCACTTCGACGACGCGGCTCGCGATCGGCATGCTCGTCACCGGCCCCGGCATTCCTGCGGGGACGACGATCACGGGCATCACGGGCTCCTCGTCGATCAGGCTCTCGAAGCTCGCGACCGTGAGCGATCCGGTGGCCGTGCTGACCTTCACGGCGGTGTCGGCGATCGTCGTCGACACGACCCCGATCGTCTTCGTACCCACCGGTGGCGCCGTCGTCATCACCGCCGGCGGGAGCGTCACGAGCACGGCGGCGACGCCGTCGTCACGGCTGCAGGGCTCTTCAGCCCTGGTCTCCGCGGGTCGGCCGGCCTCCGGGACGGCTGCGGCGACCAGCACGATCACCGCCAACACGAATGTCGGCCTTCTTTCCGCCGCTGCTCCCGCGGCCATAACGATCGACAA
This sequence comes from Pirellulales bacterium, assembly GCA_044337015.1. GTDB lineage: Bacteria > Planctomycetota > Planctomycetia > Pirellulales > UBA1268 > UBA4655. The sequence goes on along the minus strand of JBIIOJ010000093.1, from coordinate 429 downwards.
CGCCAACGAACTGAGTCTCGTCGGCGTCGGCACATTGACGGGCGGGCCGATCACGGTGACCGCGTCGGGCACGCTCACCGCCTCGTCCGTCACGGCGACGGGCTCGGCGACCTCGCCCGGAAACATCACGCTGCTCTCGACGTTCGGCAACGTGGTGGCCGCCGAAGTCGCTTCGACGCTCGGCGATATCGACCTCACGGCGTCGAGGGGCGACGTTCGGATCACGGCGGTCAAGTCGTATGCGGGTGGCGTGACGTTTGCGGCCAATGTCCTGGCCCAGGCCGGCTCGGTGTCGGTCACGGCCAACGAGAGCCCGGGCTCCACCCTGGGGAACATCCGGGTGGACGGGAGGCTCGTCGCCGATGGCGCGGCCAGCGACATCCTTCTCAAGACGAGCACCGGCAGCCTGCTTTTCGCTTCGACCGCCTT
>JBIIOJ010000092.1:0-10907 GCA_044337015.1 Pirellulales bacterium | reverse complement strand
ACGAACCGGTGGCCATCAGCGTACAGCACGGTGTTGACGACGTTGATGCAATTCAGCGGAAGGAGGCGGTGTCATGGCGACTGTTCACTGCGAACCGGGCTGTCACGATTCATTCGACGACGATCGTGATCACGGGCATCGCGAGATTCCCGACGCCCCGCAGCCCACGGTGAGGCGAGGGAGGCCGGTGAGGGGCTTCCATCGCATCGCGGAGGTGCGTCGCCAGCAGGGCGTGACGCTCCGCAACGTCGCCAGGCGGCTTGGCATCGAAATGAGCGTCGTGCGGCGGCAGGAGCACCCCGACGTCGACCTGCGGATCTCCGACCTGCTCCTCTGGCAGCAGGTGCTCGAGGTGCCGGTCGCGGAGCTTCTCGTCGAGGGGGAGGGACAGCTCTCGGGGCCGGTGCTCGAGCGGTCGCGCATGGTGAAGCTCATGAAGACGGCCGCCGCCATTCGCGAACGCACCGGCGGCACGCCCGTCGGCCGGCTCGTCGACATGCTCATCTCGCAGATCCTCGAGATCATGCCGGAGCTCCGTGACGTGACGCCGTGGCACGCCGTCGGCCAGCGACGCACGCTCGACGAGGTCGGCCGCACGGCCGCATGGCCCGTGCCGGAGGAGATCTTCCGCCGGCCGTCGTGACCGTGTTTGCTGGGTTCGGGGCTGCCCGTATCCTTCGAGCGACCCCGCCCCCTTGCCGGACACTCGCTGCAGGCATCCTGCCTTCCGCTCGCTCGGATGCAGACTTCGCTGCGCAATCCTTGCTTCGCTTGTCTGCATACGCCGTCTCGGGCACACGGGCAGCCCCGAACCGTCAAACGTGGCGCTGATTGGGGCACACAGGCACTCTGATGCTGAACGCCGGGGAACGGACGTTGAGGAGCATCAGGTGTATCCTCACCGTAGCGACGATGCGTCCGTTCCCCCGGCGGCAATGCGGCGTCCATCAAATGCCTCGGAGAGCGGCTCCCCCGGTGGCAATGAGGCCTCCTTCAAGGAGCCACCATGAAGTTCGGCTTGTTCGGGTGCGGGGGGCGAATTACATTCGCTCCGTCATTCCTCCCGGAGCGAGACCTCGCCGTGTCATCCCTGATTGGCGTCCTTGGCATCACGGTCATTCTTTTTTTCGTGGTGGCGATCACCGCGCGGCTGATTCTCGGGAAATGATCCGCCCGCGGCCGCTCGCCGTGGCGAGCCGACGCCGATCACGAAGAAGGCCGTCACGCCCCAGAGCACGCTGCCGAAGAGCAGCCACGCCACGCATGCGAGCGTGAAGTGATCCCGGAGCCACACGAGCCCCGGCGGCTCCACGCTCTTGGGCACCTTTCGCTGCACGGGGCCGTCGCGGCCGGTCTGGGCCCGCATCGCGCCGCGAAACTCCTCCCAACCGGCCCGTGATTCCGGCCGGTCGAGCCGCTCCATCCACGACTCCCTCACGATCGCGAGCCCCGCTGGCGGGAGGCCGACGACCGCGAGCCAGATAACAGCGAGGATCGCGATCACGATCCTGCGGGACGACGGCTTCGGTGGCGCGACGGACTGGGCGGGCATCCGATCAACTTCCCATCTGGCTGCTGCCATGGGCAAGGGCCGCTCGCCGGAAAACCGCCGATTTCCCCACGGGCAATCGGTCTGGCCCCACCTGCGCCGGATCGCTAACCTCCCGCCGTCATGTCCCGAAATCGCCCGACCGTTTCCGCCGCCGCGGTTCTCGTCGCGGTTGCCTGCCTCGCCGCCGGCGGCCGCGAGAGCCTCGCGCAGAGCGGCTGGCTGCCGACGTCGTGGTTCGCGCCGTCGGCGTCCTCCTCGATCGCCGCCGACGAGATGTTTCCGCTCTCGGAGAAGGACGGTCCCTGGCTCGTGTTCGCGACGACGTTCCGCGGCGACGGGGCCCGCGAAGACGCCCGTCGCCTCGTGCAGGAACTGCGGGGCACCCACAAGCTCGAAGCCTTCACCCACGAGAAGTCGTTCGACTACACCGGCCGGCCGAAGGGGCTCGGACTCAATCCCGACGGCACTCCCAAGCGGATGCGGTATGCGAACGCCGAGCAGGTGAAGGAGATCGCGGTGCTCGTCGGCAGCTTCGCAACGGTCGACGACCCCCGCGCCCAGAAGGTGCTCGCGAAGGTGAAGTCGCTCGAGCCGCAGTCGCTCTCGGGCCAGAGCGGCCGGAGCCGCGCGTTCTCCGACTTCAAGCGTTCGATGGGCCTCGCCGCCACCGGAAAGGGACCGTTGAAGCTCGCATTCATGATCCCCAATCCACTCCTGCCCGAGGAGTTCTTCGCGCAGACGTCCGTCGACCAGTTCGTGCTCGACATGAACTCCGACGTCGAGCATAGCCTGCTCGAATGCCCCGGCCGATACACGGTCCGCGTGGCCGTCTTCACCGGCGCCGGCACGGTCGACCAGAAGAAGATCGAGTCGGGCACGGCGGCCGAGGATCTCGGCAACCGGCTCGTGCAGGCGGCCGAGAAGGCCCACACCCTCACGCTGGCGCTTCGCCGCCGTGGCCACATCGCCTGGGAGTTCCACGACCGCGAGTCGAGCATTGTCTGTGTCGGCAGTTTCGAAGCGGTGGCCGGGCAGGGGCCCGACGGCCGCGAGGTCGTGAACCCGGCGGTCGCGAGGGTCGTCGCTGATCTCGGTCCCGATCGCGAAAAGCTGGCCAGCGGCGTCGTGGTACCGCGGTCGATCGACGGCATCATGCTCGAGATCGATCCGAAGCCGATCGAGGTGCCCAAGCTGGCCGCCCGAGGACGCCCGGCCAGGTGAAGGCCGCGTATCATGGGGGCATGATCGACCTTCCCGAAGAGCTCGTTCTCGGCACCCGCAACGCCGGCAAGCTCCGCGAGCTCGAAGAGCTTCTCTCACCGCTCGGCATCCGTTGCCGCTCGCTGGAGGGCCTCGCCGGTGCCGTCGAGGTCGAGGAGACGGGCTCGACCTTCGCGGAGAACGCCGCGCTCAAGGCCTCGCAGCAGGCGATGGCGGTCTCGCGTCATGTGCTCGCGGAGGACAGCGGCCTCGTCGTCGATGCGCTCGACGGCGCTCCGGGCGTCTACTCGGCGAGGTATTCCGGCCCCGGGGCGACCGATGAACGCAACAACGACCTCCTCCTCGAGCGGCTCGCCGCCGCCGAGCCATCCCGCGGCCGCGGCGCGGGCTACCAGTGCCACATGGCCCTTGCCACCCCGTCCGGCGACGTCGTCGTGACGGCCTCGGGCGGATGCCGCGGCTTCATCGCGACGAGCCGCCGCGGGACCGGCGGCTTCGGCTACGACCCGCTCTTCATCGTGCCGGAATACCACGCCACTTTCGGCGAGCTCGGCCCGTCGGTGAAGGCCATCATCAGCCATCGCGCGCGGGCGCTGCGGCAGCTGGTGGAGACCCTGCGAATCAGGCGGCGTCGCTGACAGGGCACTGCAGCCGGTGCTCGAGCACGCGGACGACGTCGGGCGTCCCGTCCATCCTGCCTCGCACCGAGTCGAGCGCCGGGGCGAACGCGTCGAGGCCGTCGAGGAAGCCGCGGACCACGGCGGGCGAGACCGTCTCGAGCGGGCAGAACGTTCCCGCCCGCATGCCTGCCAGGAAGTGGCTGTTCATCATCTGCTCGGCGTGGGCCCGCTCCGGCAGAACGAGCATCGGCTTGCCGAGATGGAGCGCCTCGCCGATGAGCTGGTTGCCCGCCGCGCTCACCAGCGCCCGGCAACGGGCGAGGTCTTCGACGAACCTCGTCTCGTCGATCGAATGGAACGAGATGTTGCCGACGTGCTCGCGTTGGCCGAGGCCATAGACCTTCACCGGCATGCCGCAGTCGGCGAGCGTGGCGATCGCATCGAACGGCGTATGGCGTCGGAGGTAGGAGAGGATGAAGCCGTCGTCCTCCGGCTGCACCCTCGTGATCTCCCGCCGCAAGAGCGGGCCGACCTGGACGGCGTGCTCCCAGCCGCGTTTCAGCGGGGGTCGAAAGAAGGCGGAGATGACCGTGTCGGCCGCATCCGATACGTACATCCACACGGCATTGCTCATGAGCCAGGCCTGGCATCGCAGCGACACCGGCAGGCTCGACAGATCGTAGGCGAGCAGGAAATGCTGGTGGTCGACGCTCACGAACGGCAGCGATAGCCGCTTCGCCGCGCGGGGCAGCGCCGGCTCGAAGTCGGTCACGGCCAGGTCGGCGCCAAATTCCTCGAGCTCATCCATGAGGCGGTCCACGAGGGGCCCGAGGATCCGCGCCTGGTAGTCGAGCCCGACCGCCACCGACCGCACCACATCGAGCCGGCCGCCGCTGTACTGGAAGACGATGCCGGGAATCTCGGCGATGCGGACTCGCCCATTCCCCTCGGGAAACCGCGACCGCAAAAGAGCCGTGGCATCGCCGGACGTGTAGACGAGAATGTCGTGCTGGGGCACGAGCTGCTCGATCAGCGTGCAGATCCTGGTGGCGTGTCCGCGTCCCTCTCCGCACAGGCTGACGGCGATGCGTGCCATGAATCCGTTCCGGGGCGTAGGCTTGTCGTCGGCGGAAGGACCGCCGACCCACCTCACGGATTGTGCCATCGCCCCCCGGGGCCGACCACCATGCGTTTTTTCCGTCATCTGTTCGCGATCATGGCGTTGGCGATCATCGGCGTCGCCGCGGGCCTCTCGCCGGCAGGCGAAGCCGGGCCGCCGCCGGCCGACGAGGTCCGTCGGCTCGTAGCCCGGCTCGGTTCCGCCTCGAAGGCGGATCGAGAGGCGGCCGAGGAGTCGCTCGGGAGCCACGGTCCGGTGATCCTCGCGGAACTGCTGCGGCTCACTGCTGCGTGCGCCGGCGAGGTCCGGCTGCGGCTCGACCGCGTGATCGCCCGGTTCGAGGCCGAGCTCGTCGAGCGGGCGACGGAGCCGGCGATCGTGTCGCTTTCGGTCGAGAAGATACCCGTCCGCGACGTGCTATCGCGGATCGCCCGCGACTCCGGCAATCCTCTCATGGTCTCCGACGAGGTGGAGCATGGGTTGGCGGGAACGAGGCCCGTATCGCTCTCGCTCGACCGGGCGACCTACTGGGAGGCGGTCCAGGAAGCGCTCTTGCGCGGCGGCCTCGAGATCGATTTCCGCGACGACGGCAGGCGGGTCGTGGTCGTGCCCGCCGCCGGACGGCCCGTCGCTCGCGTGGCCGCCGGCCCGCTCCTGGTCGTCGTCTCGGGCGTGGAGACCGGTCGTGCCACGCCGGATGGGCGGTCGGTCCGCGTGGGCCTGAAGCTGGCGTGGGAGCCGCGGATCGTGCCGCTCGTGGTCCGGCTGCCGATGGATTCGGTGCAGGTGGAAGGGCCCCGCGGCGAGAGCGTGCCACCGTCGAGCCGCCGAGGTGTGCTCGAGGCGACGGTCCTCCCCGGCGCCGCATGGCTTCCGCTGACGATCCCGCTCCTGGCGAAGGATCCCCTGCCGGATTCTCTCGCGAGCGTGCGGGCGACGGTGCGGCTGTGGTGCGCGGGCGGCGAGCACGACTTCTCGATGCCGCTCGAACCGCTTCCGGCCGAAGCCCGCCAGCGGGTGGGGCGGGCGGAGGTTTCGTTCCGCGCGGAGCGTCGCGATCGTGGGCAGGTCGCCGTCGATGCCGAGGTGGTCTACGACGCCCCGAGCGAGCCGCTCGAGTCGCATCGGATGTGGCTCGTCGATCGGGAGCTCGTGGTCGTCGGGCCCGCAGGCGATCTTCTTCCGGCCGCGAGCCATCGCGTGCGTCATCGCAGCGATCGCGGCTTGGCGGTCACCGACGAATTCGTCCTCGACCACAAAGCCGGGGGGGGCAGCGTTCGCTGGCGGCTGCCGGCCGCGGTCCGTGAAGTCCCGATCGACGTGAACCTGCGTGACGTCGCGCGGTAAGCTACCCTCCGCGTCGGTTCATGGGCTTGGAAAGGAGTTCCGTGTGTCTCGCGGCATTGCTCGATTCATCGGCAGCGTGGCCTTCGCGGCGTGTTTGGTCGTGGGGTCGTCGCGAGCGGCGGACGAGATCGACGTCCTGGAACCCCTCGTGGTGGCCCGCGTCGGCGAGTCGCCGATCATGCGGGCGACGCTCGACGCGGCGCTTGGTCGTGTGAACTACGAAAGGCTCGGGTCGGACGAGCTGAAGCAGCGGGCCAGGGCCGAGGTGCTCGGGCAGCTCGTCGACGAGCAGCTGCTCAGGCAGGCGATCGAGCGCGACGACAAGACCGCGACCGACGCCGAGATCGACCAGTTCATATCGCAGCTCGAGACGCGGCTCGCCCCCGGACGCATGTCGCTCGATCAGTTCCTCGCCCGCTCCGGACGCGACGAGAAGACGCTCCGCCGCCACGTCGCCCTCGAGATCGGCGTCAACAAGATGATCGCGTCGCGGATCACGAAGGAATCACTCGAGGCGGCCTACAAGCAGCATCGCACGGAGCTCGATGGATCGCTCGTGCGGGTGAGCCACGTCCTGCTGCGGCCCGACGCCGCGGTCGGCGCGGACGCCGTCGAGAAGGCGATGGAGAAGGCGTCGTCGATACGTTCCGAAATCCTGCAGGGATCGCTCACCTTTGCCGAGGCAGCTCGCCGTCATTCCGCGGGCCCGAGCCGGCGGCAGGGAGGCGACATCGGCTTCGTGCCGCGGACGGGCGTCATGGTCGAGGAGTTCGCGAGCAAGGTCTTCTCGCTGCGCAAGGGGGAGATTTCCAAGCCGTTCGTCACGCCGTTCGGCGTTCATCTCGCGACCGTCACCACGATCAGGCCGGGGATGGTTTCGGACGAGCGGATCCGGCCGCAGATCGAGAAGCTCGTCGCGCAGAAACTGCTGCGGGAGATCCTCGACCGCGAGCGGGCGGAAACGCAAATCTTCTACGGGCCGGGCGTCGCCCATTTCGAGCGGAATCCCGACGATCCGTCGGCGGCGCCCGAACTGGTCGTCGAGCCGCTGCCCGTCGGCCGCTGAAGGCCGTTGAAGCCGGGAAACACCCGGAAAAGTCGATTGTCGGTCGGGGGGCCGGTCGCTACCCTCCCGTCTCCTCCTGGTGCGTCGTCCATGAAGCTGCGATCGTCGATCCTCTTCGGCTGCCTGCTGTTCGTGCCGATGGTGGCGATGTTCTCCCACAAGATCCCTCGTGGCGTGCGCGAGGGATTCCGGGACCGCGTCTGGAGGCCCGCAGTGGACCGGGTCTCCGCGTGGGTCGCCGGCGAGGCGGATCGTGGCGGCCAAGCTGTCGAGCGATCCGCTTTCGCCCCGGTGGCTCCGGTCGAGCCACAGCCTTCGGCCGCACCAGCGACGGCTACAGTGTCGCCGATGGCAGTGTCGCCGATGGCTCCAGCGGCCGCTCCACCGGTCGCGCTCGCCCCCGTGACGGTTCAGTCGACGCTTCTGCCCCAGCCGTCTCGCGGTGCCCTCGAAGAACGTCTGGCCGCGGTCGGTGCGGTCGGGTTGAAGCTGAAGCAGCCGGAGGGACCGATGGGCGTGCACGTCGCCTCGTGCCGTGTGCCTGCCGATGCCAGCGGGCAGTTGCAGCGGCTCTTCCAGGCGAGCGGGCCGACGCCCGAGGCGTCGCTCGAACGGCTCGCGGTGCAGATCGAGACCTGGCGGTCGCGGGTCGCTTCCGCCGCTGCACCGCTGCGGTAGGGCGTCGCCATGCTGCCCCGCCGCGTCGCATCGCTCCGCCGTCGCCGCCATCCGATGGTGTGTCCGCGAGGCTTCGATCGCCTGCGCAAGCCCGGCCGCCGTCGCGGCTGGGCCCGGCGCGACCATCGTGCGGCCGCGGGCTCGCCGACCGCGTCGGTCCGCCCTGCCGGTCAGCATGCCCGCTCTGACGAACTGGCCCGGCTCGAGGCCGTGCTCTTTCTCGCCAGGGAGCCCCTCAATACGCGGCGGCTCGCGAAGCTCGCGCGGCTCGCCGACGGCACGCGGGCAAGGGCGCTCGTCCGCGAACTCGATAGGCTGCTCGATGCAGCCGGCTCCGCCTTTCGCGTGGAACCGGTCGCTGGCGGGTTCCAACTGCTCTCGCGGGCGGCATTGGGCCCGTGGCTGCGGCGGCTGCTCGATGCGCATCCGCAGGCTCGGCTGTCGGCTCCGGCGATGGAAACGCTCGCCATCGTCGCCTATCGCCAGCCGGTTTCTCGGGCGGAGATCGAGGCGGTCCGCGGGGTGGGGTGCGAGGAGATGCTCCGTCAACTCCTCGACCGGGATCTCGTCGCCGTCGGGGGCCGCTCCGAGGAGATCGGGCGGCCGAATCTCTACGTCACGACGCGGTATTTTCTGCGGGTGTTCGGCCTCGGGCGGATCGAAGATTTGCCGCCGATTTCGGCCGTCGCCGACCCGCAGCAGCCATCCTGAGCCGCCGGCGGTCTTCCGGCGCAAAAAAATTTTTGCGGGTGATTTGGATGATTTGGTGGGATCGGGTACAGAATTGGTCGGTTTCAGAGCCCTTCGAAGTGTCCCGAGGAGATCACGCCGTGACGATCGTCGCCAGTCCCGACCGCGAGCAGGATGTGTTTTGCTGGAGCGAGCTTGCCGAGCTCGAAGCGGCTGAAGCCTTGTTCGAAGGGGAAGCCTCCGACCGTTCCGCCGCCGGACGTCCGTCACTCGACCGCGTATGGGCGGCTCGAGACGAGGACGAAGACGATGACGACGAGGAGGACGAGTACGACGACGATGAGGACGAAGAGGACGACGAGGACGAAGACGATCTTGAAGACGAGGAGTGGGAGGAGGTCGAGGACGAGGAGGACGATCTCGAAGAGGAAGAGGACTCCGACGACGACTCCGATGACGAAGAGGAAGATGAAGACGACGACGAGTGGGAAGACGACGACGACGAGTGGGAGGAGGACGACGACGAGGAGGAAGATGACGACGACGAGGACTGAGCGTCGCGCATCTCGACCCTGAAGATCCTTCCTTTTCGTTCGAAGTCGACATCGATCCTGGAGGGCCACGGAGCTCCGCCCAGCCTCTGTACGAGATCGTCCTGGCTCCTTATCTCGATTCCGTTGATCGCCATGATGCGGTCGCCCACGCGAAGCCCGGCCCTTCCTGCCGGCGACGAATCAGCGGTTCGCACGACGATCGGGGCCATCGGCTCGCATGGGTCGCTTCGAGTGGCGAGCCCCCATCGCTTCGGCGCCGTCGGAGGCGAGGGCATCTCGAGCCCCCGTCGCATGCTGTCGGTCTCGGTCCGGCCCGCGGGGCGGAACGCCGGGAGAGGCCCGGGATCGTCGGCGAGCGACACGACCGTGTCGAAGACGAGCCTCGCCACGGGTTCCATGCCCGGCACGTTCACGAGATGCGTGTCGTCGCTCGGCCTGTGATACTGGTCGTGCAGGCCGGTGTGGAACATGACGGCCGGGATGCCCGCCATGATGAAGGCGTAGTGGTCGGAGTCTTGTTCGATCTTCCAGTCGAAGAGGAGTTCGAGGCCCGTCGACCCGTTCGCCCGGGCGAGTCGGCTTCGAAGCCCGGTCGCCGTGCGGCAGCCGAACATCTCCACCCGCTCCTCGCGGAGCCGCCCGATCATGTCGAGGTTCACGACGATCGGGATGGGACGAGCCGCGAGGGCCGCCGGCCGCTCGCGGATGAAGTGGGAAGAACCAAGCAGACCCTTCTCCTCGCCGTCCCAGAAGGCGAAGAGAATCGTCCGCCGCGGCCGGCTCGGCAGCCGCATGCAGGCCTCGGCCACCTCGATGAGCCCCGCCACGCCCGATGCGTTGTCGTCGGCGCCATTGTGGATGAGACCGATCGGTCCGAAGCTGTTGGTCGCGTTGCCGTAGCCGACGTGGTCGTAGTGGGCGCTCGTCACGACCAGTTCGCCCGAGACCGCCGGATCCCGCCCCGGCAGGAGGGCGAGGATGTTGCGCATCACTCCGCCGGGAGGCTTCGAGGCGGCCTGCGGAGCCGGCTGGGCCGTCGGCGGCAACGGGGCCGGCGAGAAGGGCTGGAAAAACGAGCGTTGACGGACGCCGTCCGGCCCGGCGAAGTCGTCCCCGGCCGGCTCGAGACCGAGCCGCGCGAGCTCTTCCACGATGTACACGCCGGCCGCCCGGCCGCCCCGGCTGCCCGCCTCGCGGCCCTCGAAGGTGTCGTCGGCCAAGGCGTCCACGTGCCGCTTGGCGTCGCCGGCGGTGATGCTCGCGCGGGCGGCGGCCAGATCGGCGGCGGCTGCCGGATCGGCGAGCCCGTAGGCGGTGGCCGCGAGCGAGAGGATCGCGGCGAACCCGCACCGACACGCCCGGAGGAACCATGAAAGCTGCGGAGGAAACGCGTGCATCGCCTGCGTCCTTGCGGGTGGAGCCCGATCGATCCACAATACCACGCGTGTTCGGAGAGGTGGCAGAGCGGTCGAATGCGCGTCTTTGCTAAAGACGTGTCCGGTCAAAAGCTGGACCGCGGGTTCGAATCCCGCCCTCTCCGTTTGGTGAAGAAGGTCGAAGTGAACAGGCCCTGATTCCAGGGCTTCTTGAAAAGCGAGTCATTTTTGACCTCCATGACTTTGCTGAAACTTTGCTGAACCACCACCAGTCCCGCGACCACCGCGGGACGACTTTGCTGAAACTGTGCTGATGCCCTTCCGCCCCCGGCAGGGCTTGGCGGTACGCCCGGCCGCCTGGCGGCGCTCGGCCAGCTGCCGCATGGTCACCTGGGCCTCCTCGTCCGCGATGTGGACGTAAATTTTGAGCGCCTCCTCGTCGATGTGGCCAACCCAGCGACGGAGCGTGAAGAAATTCACCCCGCTGAGGACGGCGATCGTGCAGAAGGAATGCCGGAACTTGTGGTTCGTGCCCTCGAGCCCGAGCTTCGCGAGCACGGTCTTGAGGTAGGAGAGAATGTGGCGGTCGTTGGCCGGCAGGTTAGCGGTGGCGGCGGTGCCTTCCATCCGGTCGATCACCCAGCGGCGGCGGCGCGGCAGGTCCCGGAGCATGGCGACGGCTC
>JBIIOJ010000359.1:0-3177 GCA_044337015.1 Pirellulales bacterium | reverse complement strand
TGTCGTGCCGCGAGCGGGCTGCAGGGAGCCAAAGAGTGTGCGCACCATGATCCTGAATCTCCTCGGCTGCCGTGCGAGTCAGCCCCCTGCCTGGGCCAAGAGCGGCTGGACAATGGGCAGCCCTGACGAATCGTTCGATCGGTCCGCGATACAAACCGGACCGCTTTGCCATGCGGATGGACCGGCCAGTCGGCCACCGGTCCCCGTCGGCCCACTGTTCGCCCGGCATGCTTCGAGAGTTCGCCGGTCGAGCCGTTTTCCGAGATACGTCGGCGTGCGTCCCGCGGGCTTTGGTCGCTCGCTGAACGAGGCCGATAAACAATTCCTACCGCCGCGAGTCGCGGAAAACAAACAGGGCTCGTGGCTGGATCGTGGCATTGCTGCGGGAAACTACCACTTGACGCTCTCCACGGCGCGGTAGGCAACGACTCCGTGCCCGGTCGCGTGACGGTGGACAGGTTGGCGCCGTGAATCGCACCGCGGTGGCACTGCCACCTTTTCCCGGCTCGGTGCACCCAAAGGTTTCCCCAACTGTCCTTCGGGCCGTCGTTCTATGACGACTGCCGGCCAAGCCAGCCAACTGTCTCGCCCGCTACCGCCATCGCCTTGCCGTCAGGCATAGAAATACGCAGCGGTGTAGAGTAGAGGGATTCCCGGGTGCGACGGCGGACCGTGATTCCAAAGCACCTCATCACCGGAGTGTGGCACGACCGACAGCGTGTCCACATCTCGCAAGCCCTGATCGCTTCCGCAGCAGCGGATGCCGCGAGTGTCTGCCGGCGCCTGGAGACCCGTCCTGAAGGCTTGACCGATGAGGAAGCCGCAAAGCGTCTTGGCGAGCACGGGCCGAACGTACTTGCCAAAGACACGCGGGCGGGCGTCTTCACGCTGATTGGGCACGCTGTGCTCAACCCCCTTGTGATCCTGCTCGCCATTCTCGCGAGCATTTCGTTCGCCACCGGCGACGCCCGCGCCGGGACGATGATGGCGGCCATGATCGCCCTGGGCGCAGGCCTGAAGTTGGTCCAGGAGGCGCGGGCCGACAGCGCGGCCGCCAAGCTCAAGGCGATGATTTCCGTCGGCGCGACGGTGATCCGCGACGGTCAGGCCAGGGACATCCCCATTTCGCAGCTCGTCCCGGGCGACGTCGTGGCGTTGGCTGCCGGCGACATGATCCCTGCCGATGTGCGCGTGCTTACGGCGAAGGATCTGTTCGTGAACCAGAGCACATTGACGGGCGAGAGCTTTCCGGTCGAGAAGTTCGAGGCCGAGAAAAACCCGGCGGCCAGTGCACCCGTGGAGTTCACAAGCGTGGCATTCCTGGGCACCAGCGTGGAGAGCGGTTCGGGCACTGCGGTCGTGGTCGCCACCGGCCAGGATACGTATCTGGGCGGCACGGCGAGTTCCCTGACCGAGGAGGAACCGCCCACATCCTTCGACACGGGAATCGCACGCTTCACGTGGCTGATCCTGCGGTTCGTTGTGGTCATGGTTCCGCTGGTGTTCCTCATCAACGGTTTCACCAAGGGCAATTGGCACGAGGCGTTCTTTTTTGCCATCGCCGTCGCCGTCGGCCTGACGCCGGAGATGCTGCCCATGGTGGTGGCGGTCTGCCTGTCGAAAGGAGCGATCCGCATGAGCCGCGAGCGGGTCATCGTCAAACGGCTGAATGCGATTCAGAACCTGGGGGCAATGGACGTCTTGTGCACGGACAAGACGGGTACGTTGACGATGGACCGCGTGATCCTTGAACGGCATTGCGATGTGTCATTGAAGGAGAGTGAAGAGGTTCTCGCGCTGGCGTACATGAACAGCCACTTTCAGACAGGCCTGAAAAACGTGCTGGACCGGGCGGTACTCGCACATACCGAAACCCACCTGCACGCACAGATTCCGGAATACGTGAAGGTGGACGAAGTTCCCTTCGACTTTCAGCGTCGACTCATGTCGGTTGTCGTGAGGACGCCCGCTGGGAAGGATCTCATCATCAGCAAGGGTGCGCCGGAGGCGATCTTCCCGCGGTGCGTGTCGTTCACGCTCGGCGGTGCGCTGTATCCGATGGATCACGCCCACATCGACACTCTCAGAACGGAGTACGAGCGGCTCTCCGCAGACGGTTTTTGGGTGCTCGCCATCGCTTCCAAGGAAATCGACGCTCGCGGCATCGTTGCCGGCGATGCCACGCCCTATTCGCAGGCGGATGAGTCGGAGTTGGTTCTCAACGGATATGTCGCATTCCTCGATCCCCCCAAGGAGACGGCATCCGCCGCCATCACGTCGCTGCAGCGCCGTGGCGTGGAGGTCAAGGTGCTCACCGGTGACAACGATCTGGTGGCCCGCAAAATCTGCAGGGAAGTCGGGCTGCCGACGGAGCACGTGCTGCTCGGCGTCGACATCGAGGCGATGGATGATGAACACCTCGCTGGCGTCGTGAAAAAGACGACTCTCTTTGCCCGCGTCTCGCCGTTTCACAAGCAACGAATCATTCGGGCGCTGCAGGCACTGGATCACACCGTGGGATTCATGGGTGACGGCATCAACGATGCGGTGGCTCTGCGGGCCGCCGACGTCGGGATCAGCGTCGACACGGCGGTCGATATCGCGAAAGCCTCGGCCGACATGATCCTCCTGGAGAAGTCGCTTCTCGTCCTGGAGGCCGGGGTCGTCGAGGGGCGGAAGGTGTTTGCCAACATTCTCAAGTACATCAGGATGGGCGCCAGCAGCAACTTCGGGAATATGTTCAGCGTCTTGGGGGCGAGCGTGTTCGTTCCCTACCTGCCCATGATGCCGATTCAGATTCTCACCAACAATCTGCTCTACGACATCAGCCAGACCGCCATTCCTACCGACGACGTCGATCCCGAACAGGTCGAAAAGCCCCGGCCTTGGGACCTGGGCCAACTCACCCGGTTCATCGTCTGCATTGGCCCGTGTTCATCGCTGTTCGACTACACGACGTACTTCATGATGCTGTACGTGTTCAACTGCTGGGACACCAGCACGCCGGAGGTCGCACGGCGGAGTGCCAGCCTTTTTCAGACCGGCTGGTTCGTGGAGAGCCTGCTCACACAGACGCTGATCGTTTACATCATTCGCACGGACAAAATCCCGTTCCTCCAGAGCCGCCCCTCGTGGCCATTGGTGGTCGTGTCGTCGCTGGTCATGGCCGTCGGCGTC
>JBIIOJ010000091.1:0-10933 GCA_044337015.1 Pirellulales bacterium | reverse complement strand
GAGGAATTGCTGCTGATCCCCGACATGCCCTGGAAACCCGAGGCCAAGGTCGAGCGGCAGTTCGAGCATGACGGCCTGCATATCGAGGAGCTTTCGTGGCAGTTGCCGTATGGGCCGCGAACCCGGGCCGTGTTCATGAAGCCGGCCGGCAGCACGGGCAGGCTGCCAGGCGTGATCGCCCTCCACGATCACGGCGGGATCTCGAAGTGGGGCGTCTCGAAGGTCGTGCGGCTCGGCCCCGACGACACCGAGACGGCCGAGCACCAGAAGACGTTCTACGGCGGCCGCGCCTGGGCCAACGAGCTGGCCCGCCGGGGCTACGCCGTGCTCGTGCACGACACGATCGGCTTCGCCAGCCGCAACCCGGGAGTCTTCGAGGAGAAGTTCGAGAAGTCGCTCTTGTGCGTGGGCACGCTCTGGGCGGGGCTCGTGCTCTACGACGACCGCCGCGCCCTCGACTACCTCTGCTCGCGGCCCGACGTCGATCCCGAGCGGATCGGCTGCGGAGGTCTCTCTGGCGGCGGCCTGCGGACGGTGTTTCTCGGCGGCGTCGATCCCCGGATCGAGGCGGCCTTCCCGGTCGGCTGGATGACCACCTGGCGCGACGTGATGCTCTACAAGTCGCACAAGCACACCTGGATGCTCTACGTGCCGGGCCTGCCGCGGCATCTCGACTATCCGGAAATCCTGGGGCTGCGGGTGCCGAAGCCGGTGTTCGTCCTCAACGACGCGGAAGACGAGCTCTTCACGCCGGCCGAGATGCGGGAGGCCGACCGGATCCTCCGCGAGGTCTACGAGAAGGCATCCGCGGCCGAGAACTACCGCTGCACGTTCTATCCCGGCCCCCACAAGTTCGATCGCGGCATGCAGGACGATGCCTTCGCATGGCTCGACGGCGTCCTCAAATCGCCGCGGCCGGCGGCGGCTGCCGCCGCACCGTCCAACGGTGACGGGCTCGCCCGCACGCGGCGGCTCGTCGCCGAAAAGAAGCCGGTCCGCGTCGTCGCGTTCGGCGACTCGATCAGCGAGGTGAAGCCGGGCTGGAACGGCGGGGCCAAGTCGCCCGACGCCAACTGGGCGGCCGTGCTGGTCAAACGGCTCGGCGAGAAGCACCCCAGCTCCGAGTTCACGCTCCGCCACTTCGCGATCGGCGGCCAGAACACCTACGAGGGCCTCGGCCGGCTCGACGGCCTCGAGGCTCACGGACCCGACCTCGTGCTCGTGGCCTTCGGCGCCAACGACTGCTGCCATCACTTTCTCGAGCCACACGAAACGGGACGTGCCCTCGCGGAGCTCGTGACTGCAATCCGCACGCGGTTCGCCGCCGACATCGTGGTCGTCGGCACCGGCGGCGACAATCCGCATAAGCCGTTCTTTCGCCACCTCGACGAGACGCTCGCGGCGCAGCGGGCCGCGGCAGCCGAGGCGGCCGCCCCCTTCGTGGACGTGCGGGCCGCGATCCTCGAAGCGACCGCCGGCGGCGACCGCTGGGCCGACTTCCATTTCAACGCCGACAACTGCCACCCCACCGACAAGGGCCACGAGGTCTGGGCCGACGCCGCCCTGCGAACGATCGAACAAGGCCTTCAAGCGACGCATGCCAATGAAAAGTAGTTCGGTTGTCGTGCGATTCGACGCGATTTCCGTCTGCGCCCTCGCAATCGCCGCCTTTGCCGCCGTGGCACATGGTGGCGAGCCACTCGCCGCGGAGATTCGGCCGCACCTCGGCAGGCCCGCGGTGTTCGTGGAAGGCAAGCCGATGACGCTCGCCGCCTACAGCCCGGCGGCCGGCTGGAACCGCGGCCTCTTCCAGCGGGAGATGGCGCACTTCGCCGACCGGAAGGTCGACTGCTTCTTCGTCCAGATCGGTCAGGCCGAAACGCCCGAACCCAGCGACTTTTTCGCGACGCCGCTGTGGATCGGCGACGACGTCACCTCCACCCCCGCCCTGCCCTTCCGGCTGCCGCCCGACGAGCAGGCAGAGACGATCCTCAGCGACCATCCTGCGGCCACGATCATCGTCCGCTTCGGCCTCCACGAGCCGATCTCGTGGCAGAAGCGTCATCCCGACGAACTCTTCGTCGATGAAGACGGCAAGCGACTGCCAGTTCCGTCACTTGCAAGCGCGGCCTACTGGGACGCCTCCGCCCGCTACGCCGCCGCGGCGATCGAGTACTCCGAAGGCCGCCCCTGGGCCGGCCGCATCATCGGCTACGCGAACTTCATGCGGATGGAGGGCACGCACGAGCCGCTCATCTCGCGGTCGCTCTTCGACCATGGTCCCGCGATGACGGCCCGCTGGCGGAACTGGCTCGAGAAGAAATACGGCACGGTCAAGAAGCTCCGCGCGGCCCACGGTGACGAGTCGCTCACGTTCGAATCGGCCGCCGTGCCCCGCGACCGGCTCCGCGGTCCGGCGGCCGACGTGGCCGCGCTCCCCTACTGGCAAGCCGGACCCGCCAACGCCCCGCTTCGCGACTACCTGCTCCTGCAGCGGGATCTCTACCACGAGGGCTTCCGAAAGGTCGCGGCCGCGAGTGCGTCGGCCCTCGAAAACCTGGGCCGCAGGCGGTTCCTCGTCTACGACAGCCACAAGTCGGTGATGCTCGGCTGGGACAACGCCGGCTTCTTCGACAAGACCGTCTCCTGGCGGCACGCCTACCCGGAACTCACGGCCGGCTCGGGCAACCTCGGCGTCGCGGGGCTCTTCGCGGGCAAAGGCATCGACGGCCTCATCACGCCCCATGACTACCAGGCCCGCGGTGCAGGCGGCGTGTTCGAGCCGGAGGGCGTCGCCGATTCGGCCGTGCTCCGCGGCAAGCTCGTCTTCTGCGAGATGGACACCCGCACCTGGGCCGGGAACGACCCGATCGCGCCGGCCCGCGACGTAGCCGAGTTCGCGGCGATCACCTGGCGAAACGTCGCCACCGCCCTCACCCGCGGCTTCACGCCCTACTGGATGGACGTCTACGAGGACTGGTTCGCCCCCCCGGAACTCCAGCCGATCATCGACCGCCAGGCGGAGGTGCTCCGCGCGTCGATCGACTGGCCGCACGAGACGGTGCCGGGGATCGCGCTCATCCTCGACGACGAGGCGGTGCTCGAAACGAACGGCGACGGCCGGTTTCTCAACGAAGCCGTGCTCTGGGAGTGGAAGACGGGTCTCGCGCGATCGGGCGTGCCGGTGGGCAAGTATCTCTTCGACGATCTCGCGGCCCCGAGCTTTCCGCCCCACCGCGTCTACTACTTCCCGAATCTCTTCAGGATCGACGCGGCCCGCCGGAAGCTGCTCGAGGAGAAGGTGCTCCGCGGCGGCCACGTCGTCGTCTGGGGCCCCGGCACCGGGATCAGCGACGGCGAACGCATCGGCGCCCAGTCCGCATCTGCCGTCACCGGCTTCGCCTTCGACCTCTTGGCCGTGAACGACCATCGCCGCACGCTCTTATCCGACACGTCGCATCCGCTCACGAAGGGCTTGAGCCCGGCCACCGTGCTCGGCGGCCCGCTGGCCTACGGTCCGGTGCTCCTGCCGAAGGACGGGCAGCGGCTCGGCCACGCCTGGACGAAGCTCGGCCGCGACCTCTCCGGCCTCGCCGCCAAGGACATCACGGCGGCCGACGGAACCAAGTGGACGAGCGTCTTCACCTCGACGCCCGGGCTCCCCGCCGGCTTCTGGCGAAACGCCGCCCGGCTCGCCGGAGCCCACGTCTGGTGCGAGGCCGACGAGATCATCCTCGCCGACGCGGGGCTCGTCGCGATCCACTCGGCGACCGGCGGCCGGCGGACTCTTCTCCTGCCGCGGGCCTGCGACGTCGAAGACGTGATCACCGGCCGGCCGGTCGCCCGGCAGGCCCGCACGATCGAGTTCGACCTCCAGGGCCCGGAAACCCGCCTCTTCCGGATGCTCCCGGCCCCGCCCCGGCCCTAGCAGCAGATTACCAATCTGCTGCTACAGGGACGCCGCGGATTACCGATCTGCCCCGCCTGCCCGCCCCCTCCCGCGCCCCCTCCCTGTAGCGGCAGATTGGCAATCTGCCGGCCCAGGTACCAATCCTGTTACCGCCGGGAAACAATCGGATGAGGAGGGAGAGATGTCCCATCGATCCAGGCCCGACGAATCCACCGCCGACCGCCGCTACGAGGCGTTCTTGGCGCAGTTCACCCGGGTCCAGATCGAGGTGCTGGGCTACGTCCGTGCCCTTGTCCACGACCGTTCCGCGGCCGACGACGTCTTCCAGACCACGAGCCTCACGATGTGGCGCCGGTTCGATGCGTTCCGCGAGGGGGAGCCGTTTCTGCCCTGGGCGCTCGGTATCGCCCGGCACGAGGTGCTCCACTACTGGCGGTCGCGCCGTCGCGACCGGCTCGTCTTCGGCGAGGCGGCGCTTGCCCGACTGGCCGACATGGCCGCCGCGATCGCCGCGGAGGCCGATCCCCGCCAGCGGGCGCTCGAGGCCTGCGTGAAGAAGCTCCCCGAGCGGCAGCGGCAGCTCGTCGCGCTCTTCTACGGCCAGCGTCTCCCCGCCGACCAGATCGCGGCGAGCTGGGGCCTCACCGTCCACGCCGTCTACAAGGCCCTCAAGGTGATGCGCCGCGGACTCCTTGAATGCGTCGAGCGTCGGCTCGCCAGTGAAACCTAAACCACCATGAACCAGCCTATCGACCCCCGCGACCGGCTCTTCGACCTCGCCGCCGCCTACTGCGACGGCCAGGCGACCGAGTCGGATGTCGCCGAACTCGAGCGGCTGATCGAAGCGGACGATGCCGCCCGCAAGGCCTTCCTTGCCTATGCCCTTGTCCACGGCCAGCTGCCGCTGGTGGCCGAGCCACGTCCCGCGGGCACTTCCGATGGCCCGCCACCGCAGAGTCGATGGTCGCTGGGTCGCTGGTCATTGGCCGGCCTCCTGCGGTTCGGCCGCGCTGCCGCAGTCTTCGCCGCGGTCGCGGCGACGCTCGGCCTCGGCTTCCGGCTGGCAGGGAAAGCCGAGCCGCCCCTGGCCACGCTCGCCGCCGCGCGGTTCGCCCTGCCGCCGGAGTCGCAGGCTGCCCTCCGGATCGGGCAGCCGATCGGGCCAGGCCGGTTCGCGATCACTTCGGGCGCCGCCGAGCTCCTGCTCAAGAACGGCGTCGTTCTCCTGCTCGATGGTGCCTCGGATCTCGAACTCGTGGACGAGTTGCGGGCGATCCTCCGCTCCGGCAGCGTCGTTGTCCGCGTGCCGAAGGGGATGAGCGGGTTTCGGCTCGATACGGCCACGGCCGAGGTGCTCGACCTCGGCACGGAGTTCGCAGTCCGCATCGGCAGCGGAATGGTCACCGACGTGCAGGTGTACGACGGGGCCGTGATCGCAAACGGCGTCGGCAACGGGGAGCCGGGCTTTCCCTGCCGCATCGAGGCGGGCGAGGCCCAGCGGTTCTCGGCCGCCGCGGCGGCCGACCCCGAGCGGATCCCGTTTGATGAGCTGCGGTTCCTACGGTCGCTCCCCCCGGAGCCCGCCACGGGGCAGGAGTTCATTTCGTCGGAGTTTGACGAGCGGCAGTTCGGCCGGCCCGTGCACGATCGGATCAAGGTGTCGCGGGCGCCGCCGAAGGTGACGATCGACGGCCGGCTCGACGAATGGCCTGCGAACCCCGGGTTTCGAAGCTCGTTCCAGGGCGAGGCCGACGCCGCCGAGTGGGTCGAGGGCTGGATGATGCACGACGCCGATCGGCTCTACATCGCCGCGCGGGTCGGCGATCCCGCGCCGCTCAAGAGCACGATCTCGCCCGATCTCGACGCCGACAAGGCCTGGACGGGCGGCGGCGTGCAGGTACGGATCTCGACCGATCGCTCGGCCGGCTGGCCCGTCGCCGGCAATAGCCAAGGCTTCTACTGGCTGCGAAACAGCCCGGAGCTGCCGACCGCGGCCGAGAAGGCCGCGGCCACGAACCCGAAGCTCAACCACCTCGTCCTCTGGCACCACGCTCCGACCGGCCGGGCCTGCCTCTCGCTCGCCCATGGCATGCTGCACGCGGAGCACGCGGGCAATCCTTCCGGCTACGAGGGAAGCTTCGCGGTGCGGCCCGACGGCCGCGGCTACGTCCTCGAATACGCGATCCCCTGGTCGCTCCTGAGCGCCGACGACGACCCGCCCCGGGCCGGCGACGTGCTCGCCGCCGCCTGGCAGGTGCATTTCGCCGACGACTCGGGCCGGATCTGGAGGCGGCAGATCATCGACATTCGCAATCCGAACGAGCCGTATCGGATCGGCGTCTGGCAGCGGGCGGCCACGTGGGGCCGGGCGGAGTTCGAGTAGTTCGGGGATGGACAGGAGGTCGCAATCCATGCCGCTTCACGTTGCCAGTCCGGCGAGGACTGCGAAGAGCCACCCTCGGGTCCGCCGCCAACCATCCCGCACGTCCGCCGATCGGCCGATCTCCGTGGCGCTCGCCTTCGACGCCTACGGCTCCGTCCACTGGCTCGACGTGGCTCGCGGCGCGACCGCTGCCGCCGAACGGCTTGGCTGGCACGTCGCCGCCTGCCCCGATGGCCCGCCGCCGTCGCTCGCCCGGCTGCTGGCAACCGGATGCGATGGGGTGATCGCCGCCGTGACGACCGCCGCCGAGGCCCGGGCCGCCCGCGGCTCGAAGACCCCGGTCGTGAACGTCTCCGAAGCGGTCGAGACATCGCTGCCGACCGTTACGTTCGACAACCCCGCGATCGGCCTCGTCGCCGCCGAGCACCTCATCGCGCAGGGCTACGCGCACTTCGCCTTCTACGGCCTCGAGTCGGTCGGTTACTCCGCCCGTCGCCGCGACGGATTCATGGCGTCCCTCCGCCGCCACGGCCTTGGCTGTTCGGTGTTCGAGGTGCCGACCGGTCCGGCGTCCCAGCCTGATTCGGCGGCGGCGTTCGACCGCTGGCTGGTCGAACTGCCTCCGGCCACCGGCATCCTCGCCGTGAGTGATCCCCGGGCCCGAGTGCTGCTCGACGCCTGCCGCAGGCTGGCAATCGACGTTCCCTCGCGGCTTGGCGTGCTCGGCGTGGGCGACTTCCGTGATCTCTGCGACGCCGGTGCCCCCACCCTCTCGAGCATTCGCCGCAATGGATTCGCCGTCGGCGAGGCGGCGGTCGCCGCTCTCGCACAGTTGCTTGCAGGCAGGCAGGCCGCATCGCCGCTTTTCACGCCGCCGGGCGGCGTTGCGGCACGCGAATCAACCTTTTTCGGAGGTTCCGACGAAACCGTGGCGATCCGCGCGGCGACGCTCGTCCAGGACGACCTCGCCGACTGCCACGACGTCGAGAGCCTCGCGAAGCGTCTGCGGGTCTCGAGGCGGAAGCTCGAGCGGGCCTTCCAGAGCGTCTTCGGCGAGAGCCCCCATGTGCACGTCCTGCGCATTCGGACTGAGGCGGCTGCCGCGGCCCGCGCTGCCGACCCGTCCCGGCCGCTCGCGGCCATCGCCCGAGCGACGGGATTCACCGACACACGCCACCTCCGCCGCACGCTCGCGCAATTCGCTGCTTTGCGGACAAAGGAGGGCTGAGCATGCCCGCCGCCATGTCGCGATTTTGCAGGTGGTTTGTCGCGATTTTGCCCGTTGCAGGCGAGTGCAGGTCGGCTGATAATTCCAGAGGTCCTGCTGGAAAAAATTTTTCGGGGAAAAAAGGTTGGGGTTTCATGGAATGACCACCGCACGGCTGCCACGTTCGGCATTCGTCACCGCAGCGACGCTCGTCGCGGTCGCGGCCCTCGCGTTGCCACGACCCGCGGCCGCGCAGACCACCTACACCTGGCAGAACAGCAACGTCACCGGCACGCCGGCGGCCACGCTCGACTGGTTTACCGGCGGGCCGAACACGCAGGGCGCATGGGGCGGCGGCACTCCCGTCTCATCGGGGGCGTCGGTTGTCCAGTTCTTCGCTGACACCACGACCGCGCTAACGAACACCTCGACCACGTCCGCGACGCAGGTCGCCAGCCTGAACAACGGCGGCGCGGCCTTCCAACTCAGCACGCTCCGCCTCTCCGGCCGTGGCAGCACGACGCCCAACGCCAACCTTCAGCTCACGCTCTCGGGCGACCCGTTCAATTTCTCCGCGACCACCGGCACCATCAGCCTTGATGCGACCAATGGCGGAAGCAATCTCTCCTACGTGATCGGGTCGGGCATCCAGCTCGGCACTGGGGCGTCGAGCGGAGCCCTCACGATCGGCGGTAACGGCAACAGCTCGCTCACGATCAGCGGCACGATCTCGGAGCTCTCGGCCGGCGGCGGCAGCCTGCGGAAGACCGGCCTCTCCACGGTTCGGCTCACGGCCGCCAACACCTACACGGGCACGACGGCCGTGAATGGCGGCGTGCTCACGCTCGATTTCTCGGCGGCCGGCGCCCCCTCCTCCAATATCCTCGCGGCCACGTCGCCGCTGTCGCTCGGCGGCGGCACACTCCTGCTGGCGGGCCAGGCCAACACGGCCAACTCCCAGACGGTGGCCGGGCTGGCGGTCAATGCCGGCCAGTCTGCGATCATGCTCGGGGCGGCTGCCTCGAACCCGCTCGTCTTGAATCTCGGGGCGATCACGCGGAGCGTTGGCGGCCGGGTCGACTTCACGCTTCCCCAGGGTGCCCAGAGCGGGAGCAATGGCATCCTCACCTCCACGGCCAATTCCAACGGCATCCTCGGCGGCTGGGCGACGGTTGGCGGCATGAACTGGGCCACCGTCACCTCCGGCTCGAACATCACGGCGCTCACCACCTACACGAACAACACCTGGGCCGCGGGCAACAACACGACCCTCACCGGCGCTTCGAGCCCCGCCTCGGGCTCCACGACCAACAGCCTGCGTTTCAATTTCAACTCCTCTTTCGCGGTCACGCTTTCCGGCATCAACACGATCACCTCGGGTGGCATCCTCAGCGGCCTCGGGACGAACAACGCCGGCCTGACGATCACCGGCGGCACGCTCCGCGGATCGGCCGGCGGCGACCTCAACGTGATGCAGACGTGGTATGCAACAACCACCACGATCTCCTCCACGATCGCCGACAACACCTCGGCCACCGGCCTCACGAAATCGGGCCCCGCCACCCTGACGCTCTCGAGCTCCAACACCTACACCGGCGTGACCACGCTCAATGGCGGCTTGCTCTCTCTCGGCAACGACGGCGCCCTCGGCACGGGCCGGTTGGTGATCAACGGGGGCGAGTTGGACGTGACGGCCGCTCGCACGTTCACGACCAACAACCTGCAGACTTGGAACGGCGACTTCCTCTTCCGCGGAACGAACACGCTCAACACCGGCTCGGGCGCCATCACGCTCGGCGGCAGCCGCACCGTGCAGGTGGACGCGAGCACGCTCACCGTCGGCGGCACGATCGGCGACGGCGGCAACGGCTTTGGCCTGACGAAGAGCGGCGCCGGCACGCTCGTGCTCACCGGTTCCAACACCTACACCGGTCCCACGACCGTCAACAACGGCACGCTCAGGCTCGACTTCTCGGCGGCGACCGCCTCCGCGACAAACCTCGTCTCCCCGACGGCCGGGCTCGTCCTCGGCGGCGGCACATTCGCGATCACGGGCAAGGCCAGCACGACCAACTCCCAGACGGTGGCCGGCCTCACGCTCAATCCCGGCCCCTCCGCCATCTCGCTCACGAACAACGCCACGGCCAACCCGCTGCTCCTCTCCGTGGGGGCGATCACGCGAAACGTTGGCGCGACGGTCGATTTCACGAACCCCGCGAGCCTCGCCATCGGCGGCACCAACGGCATCGCCACGAGCTCGCCGGGCACGAGCGGCATCCTCGGCGGCTGGGCGACGGTCGGCGGCAGCAGCTGGGCCACGACCACCGGCACGGTGACGGGCGTCGTGACGGCACTGGCTTCGGGGTCTTACACGGCATCGACGGCCGTGACAACGGCCCCCGGCGCGACCGCCAACGTCGACTTCCAGGCCACCAACTCCACCGCCTGGAACACTCAGTCGGTCAATAGCCTGCGGTTCAACACGAGCGGCGCGGCCACGCTCTCGGTCAACGCCGGCAACACGCTCACGGCCTCCTCCGGCGGCATCCTGCTGACGAGCGCGGTGGGCAACAACGCCACCTCGATCACCGGCGGCACGCTCGTCGGGGCCGCCGGGGCCGATCTTGTCGTGATCCAGAACAATACAAACGCCTTGGGCGGCCTGACGATCGCCTCCACCATCGCCGACAACGGCTCCGCCACGGGCCTCACGAAATCCGGCGCCGGCAATCTCCGGCTCGACGGTGCCAACACCTACACGGGCCCGACGACGCTCAATTCCGGCACGCTCACCCTCGGCAACAACGCGGCTTTGGGCACGGGCCAGCTCGTGATCAACGGCGGCGTGCTCGACACCACGGCCACCCGCACGCTCGCCGGCAACAATCCGCAGGCGTGGAACGGCAGTTTCACCTATCTCGGCACCGGCAGTGCCAACCTCAGCCTCGGCACCGGCGCGGTCACAATCGGCGGAAGCACGTTCGACAGGCGGTCCATGTTAGGCGGCATGCGCACCGTCACGGTCACCTCCGGCACGCTCTCGGTCAACGGCTCCATCGGAGAGGCCACCGCGGGCCTCGGGATCCAGAAGTCGGGCGCCGGCACGCTCGTCCTCGGGGGGGCCAACTCGTTCACCGGCCTCACGGTCGTAAACAGCGGAAACATCGTTGTTGCCAACCCGCTGGCCCTGCAAAACAGCACGGTGAACAATGCCGGGGGTCTTATCCTCTTCGATCCGAGCCTTTCCGGCACGGTGACAGTTGGCAATTTAGCCGACAACGGCGTCACCCTTCTGCAGACGTCCGGACCAGTGCCGGCGCCGATTCAGCTCGCGTTCGGCGGCAACAACCAAAACACGGTGATCAACGGCGCTATCGGCGGCGCCGGCGGCCTCGTGAAGAACGGTCTCGGCTCCGTGGCCTTTTTGGCGAAC
>JBIIOJ010000358.1:0-3181 GCA_044337015.1 Pirellulales bacterium | reverse complement strand
CCGCCGGCCCGGCGACCGCGTGCTCGGCACCGTCGCCTACACAGTGACCCACCACCGGGTCACGTGCCGCGTGGTCGCGCGGCGGCCCGCCCGCCCTCCTGCGACCACCCCGACCCGCCGGCTCGTCTCGGTCGCGGCGCTCCCACGGCTGGCGATGACGGCCCCCGGCCGGCGGATCGCCCGGCTGCTGGCGGCCGACGAGTGAGCGGCTAGGCCCGCGTCGGCGTGCCGAACTGTCGCATGTTCGTCACGGTGGCGCTGGCCGTGGCGCCGGCCGAGCCGATCAGGCTGAACACGAGCTGAGGCACCGGATTCGCGGCCGAGGCGAACGCTCCGTCGATGATGGTCTGGTTCCGGAACACGTCCAGGCTGATCGTCGCCATCCGCGGGCCTGCCCCCGAGGCCCCGCCGTCGAGCGTGAGCAGCGGGATGGTCATGAATCCCGTCGAGCCCGAGAGGAGCGTCGGGGGGAGATTGACCTGCGGCACCGCCATGCCGTGCACCGAGACCACGAGCTGCACCGTCTCCCCGGGGTCGATGCCCGCGAAGGCGACGTCGAGCTCGAGGCCCGTGCCGACCGGCCGGTCGGTCGAATTGTTCGCATAGGGAACGAAACTGATCGTGGCCGTCGACAGCGGATTGGCCCCGCCAATCGTGAAGATCATCTCCGAGCCGTCATCCACGACGTTGCCCATCGTCGGCTGGGCCGCGTAGGTGAGCGGCGCCGAACTCACCGTGACGGTCGGCGAAACGGCGCCCCCCGCAACCTCGAACTGCCGCCGCACGAACTCGCCCTGATTCGGGGATGGGAAGGGCTGGAACTGCTCATGCGTTGGCTGGAGCAAGGCCGTCGTGGCCGGATTCAACAGCGGCGACCAATACAACCCGTTCTTCACGTTGCTCGCGGCCGAGGGGTTTTGCAGGCTCGCCTGGGCGTACCAGGCCGGGGGGTAATCGTGGGACGGGAAGAGCGCGTTCAAGTCGCCGGCGATGCTGCCGGACGGGTTGTAGAGCTCGGCCGGCCTGAGTAGCACGTCCACGACGCTCCCGAGCCCGGCGTACCCGTTGATTGGCGCACCAAAGCCGGTGGCCGAGTAGTAACTGTCGACAAATGTTCCCCCCGTCGCCTGGCGGCCGTCCGCGACGGGCGTCTTGCTGATCGTGCCCGAGGGCAGTTCCTGGAGGAACTTCCAGACGAAGTTTTGCCCCCCGCCGACCCCGGGAATGTCGAGATTGAGCGGCCGGGTGGGGCCCGTTTCGGGGGACTCGAACAGTGTCAGTTGCGAGACTGGCACGCCCGCCGCCTCGAGGGCCACCGTCGCCACCGTGGCCACCTTCGCGCCGTGGCTGTGGCCCATCAGGTGCACGAGGCCCTGGTTGGTTCCGAAGAAGTTCTGGGCGAGCGCCTGCTCGATCGCCTTGGCCAGCATCAGCCCCGCCCACTGCGTGCGAGACTCCGACTGGCCCACGTAGAGCAGCGACTTGATCGTGGTCTCCAGGTCGTAGCCCGAGAACGTGAGCGGCACGGCGGTGATCGCCGCGCTCGTCGGCTGGGACAGCCGCACCTGGGTCGGGCCGAGGATTCGCGCGACGGTCGTGCCGGCAGGGATGCCGGCCCCGGTCACTTCCAGGCCGACCCCGAGCATCGACGTATCGCCGACGTTGATCACGTGCAGGTCTGCGGCGGCCGGGGGAGTCGGTTGGACGGTTGAGCCGGTGAGTGTCAGGTTGACCTTCTCCGAGGCCGTTGGCGTGGCCGACAGGTCGAGCCAGCTGTAGGCGATCACGATGGCGGCGGGATCCGCGTCGATGATCGTCTGGGCCATGCCCGTCGAGGCGACCTGCGCGGTCGGATCGAAGAGCCATGGCGGCACCAGCTGGCTCGGGGCCCACGACTTGAGCGGGTCACCCGGTGTCGAGCCGAGCAGGACCGCCTCGCTCTTGCCGGGCGCCCAGCCGTGCGAAATGAAGTAGACGTTCTTCGGAGCGGCGGCGGTGCTCGCGAGCGAGCCGGCGGCGACGGGCAGATCGAATGCCTGCGTCGTCGGGTTGTAGCGCTGCAGCCGGGAGAGCGGTGAGACGGAGGGTGAGAGCGACGAGGCCATCGCCATCACGTCCCAGGTGGCCGTGGACGTGTAGCCGGTGAGGTTGCGGAACGTGGCCGAGCGGCTCAGTTGGCGGGCCAGCTGCACCGCGTTGCCGTCGCCCGCCGCGAAGGCCCGGATTTCGCCCGGATTGGCCTCCCGGCCGAGCATCGCGGCATAGGTGATCGCCCCGCGGTATTGCTTCGTCAGGTTGCCGCGGCCCTGGAAGGCCGACGTGTTGACCAGATTCAGCGCCAGCTGGCCGCGGGATGTGCCGGCCGCGAGCTGGTTCACCGCCGAGCGGAACGGCCCGGGGGCCGGTGACCGGCCGAGCAGTTGCCGGTAGAGAAATCGGACGTATTGCCCGTCGGAGAGCTGGCTCGTGTCGCCGTGGGTCGCCACGAACGGCTGGGAGCTCATGATGCCCTGGAACGTGGCGGCGGGCGTGATGCCCAGCCGCTGTTGCTGGCCGCTGGCCCGCACGATCTCGATCGGCAGCACGCCGGGGAACATCGCATCCGTGAAGCCCGCCACCGGCCGAATGACGGAGCTGAACTCGGCCGACTGCAGCAGCCGGCCGAACTCCTCGGCCACGGGGCGGCCCGCATTGAGGCGGCCCACGGCCGCGGTGAACTCGTCGGCTGTGGCCGGCCGCTGGAGCACGAGTTCGAAGAGATTCTGGACGATCGCCTGGCTTCGTGAGGCCAGGGCGAAGGTCAGCCCGGTCACGTCGCTCGCGCCGACGGTGAGGTTGTAGGAGAGCGATTGGGCCGAGGTGCCCATGAGCCCGGTCGGCAGCACGACCGACACCTTGCGTTGACCGGCCGTGACACCGGGAAACGTGTAGTTGCCGCTGGAGTCGGTCACCTGCTGGGTGATCAGGGTGCCGGCCTGGTCGCGGAGCTGAACGGTGACGCCGGGGATGCCGGCGAAGAGCGAGTCGTCCGGCATCAGGCCGACGGCGTCCACCGACCGCTGCACGCTGCCGCTGATGGCGGCGAGCATGGCCCGCGTCTCCAGCCGCTCGACGCCCACCTTCGCCCGCCGCCGCCTCGTCGTGCGCTCGCCGATGTCGTCACCTCGTCACGGGCGGTGTC
>JBIIOJ010000090.1:0-10936 GCA_044337015.1 Pirellulales bacterium | reverse complement strand
GCGATGTGGCCGCTCCCCTCGAACCCGATCCCGGCCTGCGGGTCGTCGCAGGTCTTCCGGATCCACTCGCGGGTGTTCTTCCCCATCTGGATGAAGTTCCAGCCGGGAAAATAGGAGAGGTCGTAGGCCGCGGCGTGGTTGTCGGGCTGGTTCTTCACGAGTTCCTGCGCGGCGGTGCGGGCCGCGGCCACCGTCACGTCGTCGAACGAGCCGAACGACGTGCCCCAGGCGGTGTTGAGCTTTCCGACATCGCCGTGAGCCTCGCGGAGATACCGCCGGAAGCCGGCGTCGGTCTTCGGCCCCTTGCCCATCGCCCCGGTCACGATCTCGTCGCCGAGCGAGTAGCAGAGCACGCCGTGGCCGCGGGACTTGATCGCCACCATGTCGGCGAACCGCTTGCCGTGGTCGGGCTCGGCCCACTCCTCGGCGCTCTGGGCGATCACGCTGCCGCCGCCGCCGCTCCAGGGCACATAGGCGAGACCATGGGCCGCGGCATTGATCGGCGCCGCCGTGTGCTCGAGCGCGGCGGTGACGCCGAGCTCCGCGAGCCGCTCGATCGCGTGGGGCCCGAGTGTTTCGTCGCCCGGCACCGACCAGAGCAGGAGGTTGAACGTCCCCTGCCGCCGCTGCGTGATCCGCTGGAACCGCCAGGCATGGGCCACTTCCGTGGTGTCCGAAAGCAGACGGGCCTCGACCCGCAGGAGCATCGGCATCCAGGGTTCGGCCTTGAACGACAACTTCCGCTCCGCCGCGGCAGGGCCTTCCTGCCGCGCAAGCTCCCGCCCCCCCGCGTCGAAGAGGCTCACGCGAAGCGTGTGCCCCGCGGCGTCCCCCGCGACCGAGACCGCGGCCTCGATCGGCTCGCCCACCTCGACATAGGGCACGAACACGCCGCGCCGCTCCCAGTCCTCCTGCCAGCCCTGCATCTTGCCCGGCTCTGGCCGCGGTGGCAGCGGGTGCGGCGTGGCGAGCCGGATCTTCGCGATGGTCGCCGCGGACGTGATTTCGACAGGCCTAGTGGCGAAGCCCTGGCTCGCGCCGTCGACACGGGCCACGGCATCGAGGTGATGCCGCCCGGCCCGCGCGGCGGGCAGCGCGAAGGTGGCCTCGCCGGCGGCCGTCGTGCAGGCCGCCTCGCCGATGGTCGTCTCGACGCCGTCCCAACGCCGCAGCCGCAGGGCGATCTGCGTCGCGTTCGGCGTGGCCCGCTTCCAGGCGACCGTCGCTTTCGCGGCCGCGAGGCCGCCGCGGTCGACCGTGGGCTCGCAGCGGATCTCCACCGCCAACGGTGGCTCCCGCTTCGCCGCCCAGAGCACCGCGCGGGCGAGCTTCTCCTGCCAGAGGTCGTAGTCGACCTCCCAGCCCGGCGCGTAGGCGATCTTCGGCCGGTCGGGCATCTGCACGACGCGGCCCTTGCCGAACTCGAACGCGGCGACCGCGCCGGCTGCGGCGAGCGGTTCGGGCAGTGGCTCGATCGGCTGCGCGTCGGCGAAGATCGCCGGGGGCGGCTCCTTGTCGGCCTGCTTTTCGTTCGCCGGCTTCTTGCCTCCCTGTTTCCTCTTGCCGGCCTTGGCGGGATCGGGCTCGATTCGCACGCCCACAAGCACCACGCCCGCGCCTGCCTGCACCTGCTCCAGGAACGGCCCGCGAGCGGACCGCAGCGGTGCGGTCGGCAGCGTCTCGGGAGGGACGTCCTGGAAGAGGAAGACGTCGTGGGGCTTCTTCAGGAGCCGCACGATCCGTCGCTCGCCCGCGTCGCCACCGAACCAGTGCTCCTTGTGGAACGCATAGCGCCACGAGGCATCGAGGTCCAACTCGACGCGCTGCGCGAGTTCGGCGATCTCCCACGCGTGGGTCTGCATGCCCTCGCTCTTGGACCCGACGAACGCGTAGGCCCGCACCGGACCGCCTGCGAGCGGCCGGGCCCAGGGCGTGTGAGGTGTCTGGATGCCGGAGAGGCGGTGCGCCTCCTCGACCTCCTGCTCGGTCGAATCCCAGGCCGCCACCGGCCAAGCGAGCATCACTGCCGCGCCGAGAAAGGCCGAAGCCCTGACGACCGACCAAACACCAGCGCACCTGCTCACCGACAGCATCGCGAAGCCTCCCTTTGCCGCGGCATGCCACGGCCGCAGGAGTGTACGGCGGCCGAATATCGTCGTCATTGGCGCGGAGGCCGGCGGCCACTTGTGAAAAAGGCCCGTGCGGCGGCTCATACCCGCAAGAGGATCCGCCGCCGCTGCATCCACCAGAGGATCGCCCACATCACCGAGAGCGTGGCGGCGCCGAGCAGAAGCGGCTTCATGCCGGGCCCCGCGACCTCGAAGATGCCTTGGCCGAGGTGCGTGAGCAGGGCCTTGTCGATGAAGCCGTGCCAGAGGTGCACGATGAGGTAGGCGGCGATCGAGTTCATGCCGATCACCTCGAGCGGTCGGGCCCAGGCCCGCCAGCCGCGCAGGTCGACCACCGCGTGGAATGCCGCCAGCAGGAGCAGGCACCAGCCGCCGCTGAAGAGCACCCATGAGGGCGTCCAGATCCGCTTCACGATCGGGCAGAGGCCGGTCGCGGAGAGAAGCCAGCCCGCGGCGAGGCAGCTGACGCCGGCGATCACGAACCGCCTCACCGGAGCCTCATCCTGCAGCCAGCGACCCGCCACGAGGCCGAGGATCGACGTGGCGAGCGTGGGGATGAAGTTGAGCGTGAGGTAGCCGCCGGGGTTGCCCGTGAACGCCGCGGGCCGAGGAAAGAGGTTCAGGAACCAAAGGTCGAAGGCGTGGCCGAGGTTGGCGTTCTTCGCCCAAGGGTCGTCGCCGCCCCACGCCGTCCAGGCGAGCCACACGCCCGCGAGGATCGCGACGAGCGCGGCCCACGCCTCCCGCCGCGGCCGCAGCCCTAGCCAGAAGAGCAGCGGATAGCCGAGGCCGATCTGCGTGAGCGTGTCTTCGAACGTGAAGTTCGTCATCGGCTTGCCGACCGACCGCAGGAAGATGCCGAGGGCCACGAGCACGGCCGCCCGCCACAGGGCATGGCCGGCCATCGCACGGGTGGACTGGCCGCGGGCCGCCCTCGCGGCGAGCGAGAAGGGAAGCGCGACGCCCACGAGGAACGAGAACGACGGCTGGATGAGGTCGTGGAGCGAGCAGCCCTCCCAGCCGACGTGCGATTGGTGGTGCGCGAGGAAGGCCGCGAGCCGGCTCTCGGGAAATGCCCTCGCGACGGCCCCGAGCTGGAGCACCTCCGCCATCATGAGCAGCATCACGAAGCCACGGTAGACGTCGATCGACTCGAGCCGCCGGGGCTGCCGGGAAACCTCACCGGCGGTCTTCGCATCGCGTTCGCCCACGCTTATCCGCCGATCCGGTCGCCGTAGGTCGTGAGGATCGCCTCGCGAATGGAGTCAAACAGTCGATCCCGCGAGGCTGTGCACATTTCTCCGATTCTAGCACGCGAGCGATGGGGTCGACGCGGCCGGCAGGTGTTTTCGAGCGGCTTGGCGCAGCGGCCGGTGTGGGT
Source organism: Pirellulales bacterium (assembly GCA_044337015.1). Lineage (GTDB taxonomy): Bacteria > Planctomycetota > Planctomycetia > Pirellulales > UBA1268 > UBA4655. The sequence goes on along the minus strand of JBIIOJ010000090.1, from coordinate 7,426 downwards.
TTGCAAATACGCCTGGAAGCGGCCAGTGTGTAGTCTCTCAGCATGCGTTCATCGTCTCGACTTCCTCGCTTCCTCGAGTTCGTCGCCCTCGCGTCGTCGTGGGTCGGCTTCGGCGTCATGGCAGCGGCGGCCGATACGATCGCCGTGGACTTCGGGAAGCCGGCGGGCACCATCCGCGCGCTCCATGGCGTCTGCAACGGGCCGGTCTCTTGGGGTGAGAATCCCGATCTGCGGCCGTGGTTTCGCGAGGCGGGGTTTCCGACGGCCCGGCTCCACGACTGCCACTACCCGTCGCCCGATGTCGTCGACGTCTCCACGATCTTTCCGCTCTTCCACCTCGATCCCGACGACCCGCGGAACTACACGTTTGCCAAGACGGATGCCTACATCAAAGGTCTCGTCGACTGCGGCACGAAGATCGTCTACCGGCTCGGCCAGTCGATCGAGCCCCGCACCGCCTACTACAACCGGCCGCCAGCCGACATGGACAGGTTCGCGCGGGTCTGCGTGAACATCGTCCGCCACTACAACGACGGGTGGGCCGACGGATTCAAGCACGGCATCGAATACTGGGAGGTGTGGAACGAGCCCGAGGGGAGCGGGATGTGGAAGGGCACCCAGGAGGAATACTTCACGCTCTACGAAAAGGTGGCGAAGGCGATTCACGCCCACGACCCGAAGCTCAAGGTGGGCGGGCCGGCGCTGACGTCGAGCGCGTTTCACGACAAGGGCTGGGGCCGTCCGTTTCTCGCCCGCTGCCGCGAGCGGAAGCTGCCGCTCGACTTCTTTTCCTTCCACGCCTACACGGTGGACCACGTGGCCCTCGTCCGCCAGGCCCGAAAGGCCCTCGACGAGTTCGGCTTCGAGAAGACGGAGACCCACCTCAATGAATGGCGGTATGCACCAAGCTGGGAGGGGCTCTATCCCAAGTCGCCGGAGATGTTCGAGACGGTGCCGGAATGGTTTCGCCAGGGCACGTGCGGCCGCGGCGGGGCGTTCGCCACGTCGCTCCTCATGCGGCTGCAGGACGAGCGGCTCGACATGGCCAACTTCTACACGGCCGACACCTCCGCCTGGAGCATGTTCGGCACGTTCGGCATCCGTACGCCGGTCTACCACGCGTTTCGGGCGTTCAACGAGCTGGCGAAGCGGCCGCGGCGGGTGGCCTGCACGGTCGAGAGTGCGACGGTGGCGACGCTCGCCGCCGCGAAGCCGCGGTCGGCGGCGGACAACGAGATCAACCCGGGCGGCGACACCGCGAAGCGGCCCACGAAGCCACCGGTCGCCATGGCGAGCCTCGCCGAAGACGGTGGGTCGGCCGTCGTGCTCGTGAGCACGTTCGACGCGGCGGCGGGGCCGCGGTCGATCACGGTCGCGGGCTTGCCCTGGGCGGCGACGGCCCGCGTCGAGCCGCTGCTCGTGGACGACGACCACTCGCTCGATCCCGTCGCGATCGGCAGGGCGAACGACGGCGCGGCGCCGACGTTCACCGTCGATCTTCCTGCCGACGCCACGTTCCTCCTGCGGCTCACGAAGCCATGAACCCCCCCGCCCTGCCCCGCCACCTGCCGCTCGCGCTGCTCACCGCCGCCCTCACGGCGTGCGGAACCGCCGTGTCAGCCGCGGAGACGGTGAGCGTCGATTTTGCGAAGCCGGCCGGCCGGATCCGCGCGATCCATGGCGTCAACAACGGCCCGGTGACCCGCGGCAACAACGCCGACCTCGAGCCGTGGTGGAAGAAGGCGGGGTTTCCGACGGCCCGGCTCCACGATTCGCACTGGCCGAGCCCCGATGTGGTCGACGTCTCCACGATCTTCCCGCTGCCGCACCTCGATCCCGACGACGAGCGAAACTACCTCTTCACAAAGACCGACGACTACCTCGCCGGCATCCTGCGGTGCGACGCGAAGGTGATCTACCGGCTCGGCCAGAGCATCGAGCGGCACGGGATTCGGTTTCACACCGATCCGCCCGCCGATCTCGATGCCTACGCGAAGGTCTGCGTGAACATCGTGCGTCACTCCAATGACGGGTGGGCCAATGGCTTCCGCCGTGGCATCGAATACTGGGAGATCTGGAACGAGCCCGACATCGGGCCCTGCTGGAAGGGAACGCAGGAGCAGTTTTTCGAGCTGTACGAGAAGGTCGCCACCGCGATCGAGAAGCACGACCCGAATCTCAAGGTGGGCGGGCCGGCGCTCACGGGCGACGCGTTCAAGGAAAAAGGCTGGGGTCGGCCGTTCCTCGACCGGTGCCAGGCGCGGAGGCTGCCGCTCGACTTCTTCTCGATCCACGCCTACGTGACGGAGCCCGGTGAGATCGCAAATGTCGTCCGCACGTCGCGGAAGGAACTCGATGCCCGCGGCTTCACGCAGACGGAGATCCACGTGAACGAGTGGCGGTATGCGCCGGGGTGGGGCGACCTCACGCCCAAGCGGTCCGAGGATTGGACGACCGTGCCTGCCTTCTTCAAGCGGGGCACCGGCGGCAAGGGGGCGGCCTACGCGGCGGCCGTGCTCATCGCGATGCAGGACGAGCCGGTCGACATGATGAACTTCTACACGGCCGACATCTCTCCCTGGAGCATGTTCGGCACGTTCGGGATCCGCACGCCGGTCTACCACGCGTTCGTGGCGTTCAACGAGGTCGCGAAGCGGCCAGCCCGTGTGGCCTGCACGGTCGCGGATTCTGAGGGGCGAACCGCCGCGGCACTGGCGGGCCTCGCCGAGGACGGTCGCTCGGCCGTCGTGATTGCAAGCACGTTCAACGCCGCTGCGGGCCCTCGGGAGTTTCGGATCGCCGGCCTGCCCTGGGCGGCGGAGGCCCGCGCAGAAGTGCTGTTGGTGGATGGCGACTACGCGCTCGACCCGGTGCTGCCGCGGTCAGAGTCGGTCGCCGACGGCGTCACGATCACGGTCGATCTCCCCGCCGACGCGGTCTGCCTCGTGAAGCTCGTGCGTCCGTGAGCCGCCGGCGGCGGCTGTCCGATCGCCCCAAAAGCGGCCGATGCTTTCGAGCGGCAGGTCCTTCGTCTCGGGCAGCCACCGCCAGACGAACGCCGCGCACGAGAGGCAGATGCCCGCGAAAAGCAGGTAGGCCGCGCCGGGATGCCCCATCCGCTCCTCGCAGGAGGCCGTGATCATCGGGAAGACCTGGGCGCAGACGAAGCTCGAGAGATAGAGCAGGAAGCAGACCACCGCCATCGCCGTCGCCCGGATGCGGTTCGGATAGATCTCCGAGACGACGACCCACGAAAGCGGCGCGAGGCTCAGCGTGAACGAGCCAGCCGCGATGATCATCGCAGCGAGATTCAAGAAGGGTGAGCCGCCGAAGAAGAAATTCGACGCCATGAGCAGGTGGCCCGCCGCCATCCCGACCACGCCGAGCATCAGGATCGGCCGCCGCCCGAACCGCCGCACGATCCAGAACGCCACGAGCGTGGCGACGAGGATGAAGAGGTTGAGGAAGATCGTGAAGAAGATCGCATCGGAGGCCGAACCGATGCCGGCGTTCTGCAGGATCGACGGCCCGTAGAGGAGCATCATGTTCACGCCGTTGACCTGCGAGAAGATCATGAGCACCGCCCCGACGACGACCGCCGTGCGGATGCCGGGCTGGAGCAGCTCGGCGAACGTGCCCGTCTCCTTGGCCAGTTCCGCTCGGATCTCCCCCAGCTCGCGGGCCGCCTCGGCAGGGCCGTTGATCCGCCCCAGCACGTCGAGGGCCTCGTCGTCGCGGCCCTTCGCCGCGAGCCACCGCGGGCTCTCCGGCACGAAGAAGAGCCCTGCCATGAGGGCGACGATCGCGGGGATCTCCGAGGCGAACATCCACCGCCAGCGGCCGCCGAAGGAGAGCAGCCACGACGAGATCACAGCGAGGTTGATCCCGATCACGATCGCCAGCTGGTTCACCGTCACCAGCCGGCCGCGGAGCCGGGGGGGCGAGAGCTCGGCGATGTACATCGGGGAGGTCATCGCGGCGAGCCCCACGCCGATGCCGCCGACCGCCCGCCAGACGTTGAATTCCTCGATCGAGCGCGGCAGCGCGGTGCCGATCGCGGAGGCGAGGAAGCAGGCGGCGGCGACCCAGAGCGTGTTTCGGCGGCCGACGCGGTCGGCCAGCCACATCCCGGCGAGCGGTCCGGCGATCGAGCCGAAGATGGCGCTGCTCATGGCGAGCCCCTCGCCGGCCGCGTCGAGCCCGAACTGCTCCTTGAGAAACGGCAGCGCGCCCGAGGCGATCGAGAGGTCGAAGCCGAAGAGAAATCCTCCGGCCGCCGCCACCAGGGCCACGAGGAAAACGTAGGCCGTGCCGGTGATCTTCATGCCGAGAGACCGGCCTTCAGCCGCTCCTGCGGTGCGAGTGGCTGCCGGGCGTGAAGAGCGAGTCGTGGAACCGCGTGCCGAGGCCGGGACCCTCGGGCAGCAGCGCATACCCCTGCTCAATCACGGGGCCGCGGTCGACGAGGTGCGAGTAGAGCGTGCGGATGTGGGCCCGCACCGTTTCCTGGAAGACGACGTTCGTCGAGGCCGCGGCGAGGTGCAGGCCTGCGAAGAGCGTGAGCGGGCCGGTGCAATCGTGGATGGTGGCCGGCACGTTGAACGTCTGGGCCATGTCGATCACGCGGCGGGTCTCGCTGATGCCCCCGTTCCACGTGGGATCGACCATGCAGTAGTCGGCGGCGCCGGCCTGGAGCACCTGGAGGTATTCCTTCCGGCCGAGCAGCATCTCGCTGGCCGCGATCGGCACGCCGCTCTGCCGCCGGAAATCGGCGAGCGTGGCCACGCAGTCGGGCCGCAGGAGATCCTCGACCCAGAGCGGCCGGATCTCGTGGAGGGCCTCGGCGATCCGCATCGCGGCGGGCAGCTGGTAGAAGGCATGCCCTTCGATCGCGATGTCGAGCTTCATCCCCACGCGGTCGCGGATCGCCCGCAGCGGCCGCATCCCCTCCTCGACGTCCTCGGCGGAGATGTGGAGGCCGCCGTGGCGGTGCGCCGCGCGGTCGAACGGCCAGAGCTTCACCACCCTGTAGCCCTCGGCCACGAGTTCCGCGGCGAGATCGCCGGGCTTGTTCAGCGAGGCCCAGGCATCCTCGAGCGGCCCGGGCTTTCCCTCGGAGCCGTAGCCGGGCCAGCCGGGATGCGAGGGGCCCGTCTCCTGGATCGCCCCGTACGACGGGCCGCCGCAGGTGTTGTAAACCGGTATCCGCTCGCGGACCGGGCCGCCGAGCAGCCGGTAGACGGGCTGGCCGGTCGCCTGGCCGAGCAGGTCCCAGAGCGCCAGATCGATCGCGGAGATCGCCCGCATCTCGGCGCCGGGATGGCCGAACGGCGTGCACCGCTCGAAGAGCCACCGCCAGTGCGATTCGATCGCGAGCGCGTCGCCGCCGATGAGCCGTGCGGCCATCCAGTCGTGGATCAAGGCCGCGATGGCGTGGGGCGTGTAGTACGTCTCGCCGCAGCCCACGAGGCCGTCGTCGGTGTGCACCCGCACGAGCAGCAGGTTCGACATGATCCCGCGCGGGATGGCGGTCTCGATCGCGGTGATGCGGGGCATCGTGGATCTCCGGTGGACGTCGGCCGCCTTCGCGGCGCGTTTCTTGGAGCGGATTCTAGAGTTTTGTATGTTGAAACGTCGAGAGGCGGCCTCGCCGGGGTCGCCTCCCCGCCATCGCCCCGGAGCCCGCCCAGCATGACCGCCGCCGCGCCATTCGCGATCGAGGCCTCCGCCGCGCTCTTCGAACGGTCGAAGAGGTCGCTCGCGATGGGTGTCTCCAGCGGGATGCGGAAGGCCGGGGCGCCGGCGCCGCTCTTCTTCGAGCGGGGCGAAGGGGCCTGGTACGTCGATGCCGACGACCACCGCCTGCTCGACTACACGCTCGCCTGGGGGCCGCTCATCCTGGGCAACGCGCACCCGGCCGTGATCGCCGCCGTCACCGACCAGCTCTCCCGCGGCTTCGCCTTCGGGGCCCAGCACCGCGGCGAGATCGAACTGGCCGAGCTGATGACGGGCGTCGTGCCGGGACTGGAACGGGTGATCTTCTCGAACACCGGCTCCGAGGCGGTGCAGGCGGCGCTGCGGCTCGCGCGGGCGTTCACGGGCCGGCCTCTCTTCGTGAAGTTCGAGGGGCACTACCACGGCTGGTTCAACAACGTGCTCGTGAGCTACCGACCGAAGGCAGCCGATCCGGTCGCGGCGGTGCCCACCTGCGGCGGCCAGCCGGCCCACGAGTTTGCCGACACCGTCGTCGTGCCTTGGAACGATCTCGCCGCGCTCGAGCGGGCCTTTGCCGAGCATCCGGGGCAGATCGCGGCCGTGCTCACCGAGCCGCTCCTGGCCAACAGCGGCTCCTGCGAGGCGGAGCCGGGATTCCTCGCGGGCGTCATCGACTGCTGCCGGCGGCACGGGGCGGTTTCGGTGTTCGACGAGGTGATCACGGGCTTCCGGCTCGCGCTCGGCGGCGCCCGCGAGCACTTCGGCCTCGCGCCGGATCTGTCGGTTTATGCCAAGGCGATGGCGGCGGGATTTGCGCTCGCGGCCGTCGGCGGCCGGAAGGAGATCTTCGACGTGCTCGACGATGGTCGCACGATCCACGCGGGCACCTACAACGGCAACCCCATAAACCTCGCCGCCGGGGCGGCGACGATCCGCACGCTCGGAGAGCCCGGCACGTTCGACCGCATGCACGCCCACGGCCGGGCGATCAGAGCGCGGATCGAGTCGGCTGCGGCGGAGCGGAGCATCCCGCTCGTCACGAGCGGGTCGGGGCCGGTGTTCAGCGTCCACTTCGGGCTCGCCGCGAAGCCCCGCGACTACCGCGACACGCTGCGTGCCGACGCCGCCCGTTACGCCGCCTTCCGGCTCGCGCTTCTCCACCGGGGCGTCTACGTGCTGCCCGACGGCCGCTGGTACGTGGGCGCCGTCCACGGCGAAGCCGAACTCGCCCACGCGCTTGTCGCCATCGATGCGGCGATGGGCGATCTCGCGGACGCTTCTCCATGACGCCCGCCCATCGTCGTCGCGTCGGAATCATCGCGCTGCTCCAGGAATCGAACACGTTCCTCGCGGGGCGGACCACGCTCGACCACTTCCGCGCCGACCTCCTCGCGACCGGGCCTGCGGTGCGGGAGACGCTCGCGGAAGCACATCACGAGGTGGGCGGGTTCTTCGCCGGCCTCGCGGCCGCCGGGATCGAGCCGGTGCCGATCTTCGCCGCCCGGGCGATCCCCTACGGCACGATGACGGCCGAGTGTCTCGAGGCCCTGCTTGAGATGATGGCGGCCGCGATCGAAGCCGCGGGTCCGCTCGATGGCCTGCTCGTGGCGCCGCACGGGGCCACCGTGAGCGAGCAGATTGCCGACGTCGACGGCCACTGGCTCGGCCTCGTGCGACGGCGACTCGGGGCTACCCCGATCATCGGCACGAT
>JBIIOJ010000089.1:0-10947 GCA_044337015.1 Pirellulales bacterium | reverse complement strand
GTCCGGCGAGCGGCACACGGGCAGCCCCGAACCCAGCACGTTTGACCCGCACGAAAACCTGCATGAACAACGCACAATCGTAAGGGGTTGCATCGAACTGCTGTGACGACCCGCGGCGGTTTCTTTACAATCGGGCTAACCGTAACGCCCCCGACACCCGAGCGAACCCACGGATGACCGCTCAGCCTTTCGTCCACCTCCACTGCCACAGCCACTACAGCCTGCTCGACGGGGCGAGCCCGATCGACCGGCTCGTGTCGCGAACGGTGGAACTGGGGATGAACAGCCTGGCGATCACCGACCACGGCAACCTCCACGGCGCGCTCGAGTTCTACCAGGCCGCGAAGGCCGCGGGCATCAACCCGATCATCGGCTACGAGGCCTACATCGCTCCGGGCACGCGGTTCCAGAAGGATGCCGGCAGCCAGAAGGACTCGAGCTACCACCTCACGCTCCTCGCGAAGGACCGCACCGGCTTCGCCAATCTCCTCCAGATGGCCACGAAGGCCTACCTCGAGGGCTTCTACTTCAAGCCGCGGATCGACCGCGAGCTGCTCGAGCAGTTCGGCGAGGGGATCATCTGCCTCTCCGGCTGCCTGTCGAGCGAGTTCAGCAGGTCGCTCATCGGCTCGTCGCGGGAGCAGCAGGCGTCGCTCGCGCAGGCGAGGGAGGTGGCGGGCTGGTTCAGGAAGACCTTCGGCGATCGCTACTTCATCGAGATCCAGGACAACGGACTCGAAACCCAGCGGCAGGTGACGGATGCGGCCCTCGAGATCTCGCGGGAGCTTGGGATTCCGCCCGTAGCGACCTGCGACTGCCACTACATCAACCGCGAGGACGCAGAGGCCCAGGACATCCTCCTCTGCGTCAACACCGGCCGGTTCCGCAACGACGCCAGCCGGATGAAGATGGATTCGAGCGAGTTCTACCTGAAGAGCCCCGCGGAAATGCACTCCGGGTTCGTCGGGATCGACCGGTCGCTCGTCGGCGAGGCGGTCGCCCGCAGCCAGCAGATCGCCGACTCGGTGTCGATCGAGCTCGATCTCGGCAAGCGGCACTTTCCCGGCTTCGATGTGCCGGGTGGCCGCACGGCCAGCGAGGAACTCAGGAGGCTCTGCCTCGAGGGTCTGCGCGAGCGGTACGCCCAGGTGCCGAAGCGGTGGGTGAATGACGCCGTCGGCGGCGAGCTGGCGACCGAGGTGATGGAGCGGCTCGACCGGGAGCTCGGCGTGATCGACACGCTCGGATTCGCGAGCTACTTCCTCATCGTCTGGGACTTCGTGCGGCATGCCCGCGAGAAGGGGATCCCGGCGGCAGCGAGGGGCTCGGGCGTGGGTGCGCTCGTGGCCTACTCGCTCTACCTCTCCCACGTCTGCCCGCTCGAGTACGACCTGCTCTTCGAGCGGTTCCTCGACACGAACCGGCGCGAGGCGCCCGATATCGACATCGACTTCTGCAAGGAACGGCGAGGCGAGGTCATCGACTACGTCAAGAAGAAGTATGGCGAGGCCAATGTTGCCCAGATCGGCACGTTCGGCACGCTCGCAGCCCGGGCCGCGATCCGCGACGTCGGACGGGCGCTCGGCATGCCGCTCCAGCGAGTGGACCAGATCGTGGCCCTCGTGCCCGACCAGCTCGGAATCTCGCTCGAGGAGGCCGCGGCCCCCGGCTCCCAGCTCGCCGAGGCCTGCGAGGCCGATGCCGAGGTGCGGGAACTGGTGAGCCTCGCCCAGCGGATCGAGGGGCTGGCCCGCAACGTCGGCACCCACGCGGCGGCCGTCGTCATCGCCGACCGGCCGCTCGTGGAATACGTGCCGCTCCAGCGGGTCACGGGCAAGGAGGAAGTGATCACGCAGTGGGCCATGGGCGACGTCGAGCGGGCCGGCCTGATGAAGATGGACTTCCTCGGGCTGCGGTACCTCACCGTCGTGGCCAAGACGCTCGACATCATCGAGGCCACGAGGGGCGAGCGGCCCGACCCGTTCGCCTTCCCGCTCGACGACCGGGAGACGTTCGCCACGCTCTGCCGCGGCGAGACGAAGGGCATCTTCCAGCTCGAGAGCGGCGGTATTCGCGACCTGCTCCAGCGGATGAAGCCCGACCAGTTCCTCGACATCGTGGCCGTCAACGCGCTCTACCGTCCGGGGCCGCTCGAGGGCGGCATGGTCGACGAATACGTCAACGTGAAGCATGGCAGGAAGCGGGCGGAGTTCCTCCATCCCGTGATGAAGGACGTGCTCGCCGAGACACACGGCGTGATGGTCTACCAGGAGCAGGTGATGCGAATCCTGGAGCGGCTCGGAGGCATCGAGCTCTCCAGCGCCTACACCTGCATCAAGGCGATCAGCAAGAAGAAGCTCGAGACGATCGCCGCCTTCCGCGAGCAGTTCGTGCAGGGCGCGCAGGCCCAGGGACTCCCGAAGCAGCAGGCCGAGGAGGTCTTCGCGCTTATCGAGAAATTCGCCGGGTACGGCTTCAACAAGAGCCACTCCACGGCCTACGCCCTGCTCGCCTGGCAGACGGCCTACCTCAAGACCCACCACGCCACCGAGTTCATGGCGGCGCTCCTCTCCGGCGACATCAACGGCCGCAACTTCAAGAAGAAGGACTCGCTCGTCGAGCACATCGAGGACTGCCGTCGGATGGGGATCGACGTGGCCGCACCCGACGTGAACGCGTCGATGCCCGACTTCGCGGTGGCCGACGGCCGGATTCTCTTCGGGCTCTCGGCGATCAAGGGGTGCGGTGGGCAGGCCGCCGAAGCGATCGCGGCGGAGCGGGCGAAGTCGGGGCCGTTCCGCGACCTCCACGACTTCTGCGGCCGCGTCGATCCGTCGGTCGTCAACAAGACGGCGATCGAGAGCCTCGCGAAGGCCGGCGCTCTCGACTCGCTCGCCCAGGGCTCCCACCGCGGCGCCCTGCTCGCGGGAATCGAGAAGGCGATGGCCGCCGGCGCCTCGCAGCTCGCTGATCGCAAGAGCGGACAGAAGAGCCTCTTCGACGCACCAGACGAGCCGGAGGCCGCCGAGCCCGCCGCCATCGGCCTTCCCGACTTGCCGCCGCTTTCGGACAACGACATGCGGTCGATGGAGAAGGAGGTTCTCGGCTACTACGTCCACAGCCATCCGCTCGAGGAATACCTGCCGCTGCTCGCCGCGGTGCGGACGCACGGCACCACCGATCTCGCCGCCGCGAAGCCGAAGAGCGAGGTGATCGTGGGAGGCGTCGTCGCGGCGATGAAGCTTTCCAACGTGAAGCAGCCGAGGCCCGGATCGACGAACACCCGCTACTGCATGTTCGACCTCGAGGACGTGGACGGGCTCGTGCGGAGCATCTGCTGGCCCGAGGACTACGCCCGGCTTGGCGAGGTGATCCAGCCCGACGCGATTCTGCTGGTGGCCGGGTCGATCGACCGGCGGGCCGGCAGCGAGGAGACGAACCTGATCGTCAACGAGGTCGTGCCGATCGGCGGTGTCTGGCAGCGGCCGCCGCGGGCGATCACGCTGCGAATCGACGAGGCCGAGCACGACACCTCGACGCTCGACAAGGTGCTCGCGATCGCGAGGCGGTTTCCCGGGCCGGTGCCGCTTCGGCTCGTGCTGAAGCTGAACGACGGCCGGAAGGTGCTGCTCGACATCGAACGCGAAACGATCCTGTGGTCGCCGGAGTCGCACGCGGCTCTCGTCGAGCTGCTCGGACCCGGCGGCGTCCGGGCCTCAATCCCGCTCGCGCAGCCCCGCGAACGCCCGAAATCGCGGGCCCCGTTCGGCCAGCCCGCGTTCTCGGGATGAGTCGCGTTTGCGTGGCGGCAGGCTGCGGGGTCTGCGAACGATCGGGGGCGGGCGGTCTTTTGGGATTGCCCCGGACCCGTGGGAACCGTACCGTCGCGTTCGAAACCGTCGGAGAGGAGACCATGCGCCGCCTGCCAGCCTTCCCACGATCCTCGTTCACGAGATCGCTCACCCCGGGCATCGCCCGCCCCGCAGCTGCGATCGGCCGAACAGCCATCGCGATCGCCGCGGTCGTGATGCCCGTGGGAACGGCGACCGCCCAGTTCGGCGGTGGCGCCGGCGGTGGTGCCGGCGTCGTCATCGACCCAAAGGGCGTCCTGCGGCTCGAGACCACGCAGGACGACGGAGGCCGGCTGGCCGCCGAGCGACGGAAGGCTGCGGTGGCGTCGCTGCCGGGTGAACTCAAGGCGAAGTCGCCGCTGCGTAAGGTGGCCCTCGGCCGACTCGAGCGGGAGCTTGCCGGTGCCGTCAAGTCGGGCCATGGTGTTCCCGAGGCGATGCGGATGCTCGCCGGGCTCACCCGTGTGCGGTACGTATTCATCTATCCGGAAGACGGCGACCGTCCCGGCGAGGTCGTGATCGCGGGGCCGGCCGAGGGCTGGGCGACCGACGGCTTCGGCAGGACGACCGGCATCGAGACCGGCAGCCCGACGGTGCTCCTCGAGGATCTCGCCACGGCGATTCGCGCCTTTCCTCCCGGACAGCCGACCGATCGGCTGATCGGCTGCTCGATCGATCCGACAGAGCAGGGCCTCGCGGCGATGCAGCGGTTCGTGAAAGACACGGGCCGCGTGAACCCGGGCATCGGCCCCGACGAGATCGTCGCCGGCCTGCGGGATTCGCTCGGACCACAGGTGGTGAGCGTGCAGGGAGTGTCGCCCGCCACGCACTTCGCGCAGGTGCTCGTCGAGGCCGACTACCGCATGAAGCTCATCGCGATCGGCCTGGAGCCGCCGCCGGTGAAGATGACCAGCTTCATCGACCTCGCCGCCGCCTCGTCGGTCGCCGCCAACGCGCTCAAACGGTGGTATTTCGTGCCGGAGCTGAAATGTGTGCGGCCGAGCGGCGACGATCTCGCCATCGAGCTCGTGGGCCGGGGCGTCAAGCTCTGCGGGGCCGACGAGGTGGTGCTTGCCGGGGGCAAACGCATGGGGGCCGACAGGCCCGACAAGGCGAGCGAGAGCTTCACGCAGGCCTTCACGAAGAAATACCCGGACATCGCCGCCCGGAGCCCCGTCTTCGCGCAGCTTCGCAACCTCATCGACCTTTCCGTCGCCGCGGCCTACCTCCAAGAGCAGGACGCCTACGGCTGCACGGGATGGGAGGCCGCGACGCTCCGCGACGAGGCCGCCTACCCGATCGAGACGCTTCCCGCGCCGAAGCAGGTGGACCCGGCGATCAACGCGGTCTGGCGCGGGGCGAGGCTGCTCACTCCGATCGGCGGCGGCGTGGTGATCCACCCTCGGCTGTCGCTCGACCCGCCAAACCTCCTGGCCGACGAGGGGGCCGCCGTGGAGAAGGCGCGAGTGACGGCGGCGGACCTTCCGGCCAACCGATGGTGGTGGGACTGACGTCGGCCTCGGCAGCCGGCAGTCTCAGGCCTTCACGCGTTCCAGGTATTCGCCGGTCCGCGTGTCGACCTTGATCATGTCGCCCTGCTCGATGAACGCAGGCACGATGACCTCGGCGCCCGTCTCGAGCTTCACGGGCTTCGTGAGGTTGGTCGCCGTGTTGCCCCGAACGGCCGGCTCGGCATACTCGATCTTGAGCACCATGTGGTTCGGCGGCTCCATCGAGATCGGGTTGCCGTTGTAGAGGAGCATCGAGCAGACCGTCCCCTCCTTGATCCACTTCCAGGCCTCGTCGACCTGTTCCTTCGACAGTTCGTACTGCTCGTAGCTGGCGTTGTCCATGAAGACGAACTGCTCCCCCTGCTTGTAGAGGAACTGGGCGTCGATCGTGCTGATGTCGGCCGCCTCGAGCGAGTCGCCGCTCTTGTAGGTGCGGTCGAGGACGGTCCCCCGGAGCAGGTTGCGGAGCTTGCACTTGTAGAGCGCCTGGCCCTTGCCTGGCTTCACGAAGTTGCACTCGATCATGATGTAGGGGTCGCCGTCGATCTGGACCTTGAGACCCTTCTTGAATTCACTGGTGTTGTACGATGCCACGCTTGATCCCTTCCTCTCGAGTTCGATCGTTCCCCGCGCCGGGGAGCGGGGAGCCCCCAAGCGTGTCGTCGGACGATTCTTCTGTCAATTCGGACGCAGGTTCGCTGCCCCCCGAGCCGTGGAAACGTGAACTCGCCCTCGCGATCCGTGATCCGTTCGAGCTCTGCCGGCTGCTCGAGCTGCCGCGGCGGATCGCCGAGGAGTCCGTCGCGGCGGCCGGACCGTTTCCGCTGCTCGTGCCCCGCGGATTCGCTGCGCGGATGACGAAGGGTGACGCCGCCGACCCGCTGCTCCTGCAGGTGCTGCCGACGGCGCGGGAGCGCGAGGTCGTGGACGGCTTCACCGCCGATCCGCTCGCCGAGCGGTCGAGCCTCGCGGCGCCCGGCCTCGTGAGGAAGTACGCGGGAAGGGCCCTCGTGCTCGCGACCGGCGGGTGCGCCGTGAACTGTCGCTACTGTTTCCGCAGGGAATTCCCCTACGCGGAATCGGGGGCGTCGCGGCTCGGCGTGATCGCGGCCTTGGATGAGATCGCCGCGAGCGACGACTTGCACGAGGTGATCCTTTCCGGCGGCGACCCGCTCCTGCTCGACGACGACGCCCTCGCGGAACTCGTCGGGAGACTCGAGGGCATCCCCCACGTGCGGCGGCTCCGGATCCACACCCGGCTGCCGGTCGTCCTGCCGGAGCGGGTCACCGACCGGTTCGTCGGGAGGTTGTCGGAGTCACGGCTGCGGGCCGTCGTCGTCATCCACGCGAACCACGCCGCAGAGCTCGACGGCTCCGTGGCCGAGGCGGCGGCGAGGCTCGCGGCATCGGGGGCGATCCTCCTCAACCAGGCGGTGCTGCTCGCGGGAGTGAACGACCGGTTCGAGACGCTCCGCGACCTCTCGCAGCGGCTGCTCGACCTCGGGGTCGTGCCGTACTACCTCCACCTGCTCGACCGCGTCGCCGGCACGGCGCGTTTCGAGGTGCCCGAGCCGGAGGCCGTAGCGTTGCACCGCCGCATGCGGGACGAACTGCCCGGCTACGCCGTTCCCCGCCTCGCCCGGGAAGTGCCCGGGGAGCCTGCCAAGGTCTGGCTCGGCTGATACGATACGGTTCCGCATCTCCCGAGGAGCCCGCGATGAAAGTTCTGATCGGTGTGGATGGTTCGGCCGCGTCGTTCGACGCGGTCCGCATGGCCGCGAAACTGGTGCATCCCGCGGTCGACGAGGTGGCGATCTACTTCTCGCCGTCCGACATCCACAAGAAGCTCGCTGGCCGGGCGAGCGGCGTCGTGGAGGACCTCACCCGCTCGATCTTCGAGGAGGCCCGGTCGCTCCTGCCGAAGGATTTCATCGCCGAGGTGCACGTCATCGCGAGTTCGAAGCCGCCGGCAATCGGCATCCTCGAGGCGGCCGATGGCTGGAAGGCCGACCTCATCGTCATCGGCGCCCGCGGCCTGGGATCGATCGAGCGTCTTCTGCTCGGCAGCGTCTCCCGGGCGGTCGTGCACGGCGCCCAGTTGCCGGTGCTCGTCGTCCGGGGCCAGCCAGCTGAGGGCCGCCCGTTCCGAGTGCTCGCCTGCCACCATCCGGCGAGCGCCAAGGCCCTCTCGGCGATCTCGGCGAAGTTGCGATGGCCCCCCGGCACCGACGCCAGGGTCGTCGGCGTGGCGGAGCCGATGCTCGCGGGCCCGCTGCCAGATTGGCTCGAGAAACGAGCCCGCGACCCCGAAACGGCGGCGATCGCGAAGGCCTGGGCGAAGGAACACGACGACGAGGTGGCGGCGATCGGCAGCCGCCTCGCTGATTTCCAGCAGACGCTCCCGCCCGAGTTTCGCGAGCACGCCCCGATCGTGCGCGAGGGCAATCCGGGCGAGCAGATCCTCGAGTGTGGCAAGGCCGACGGGACCGACCTCGTGATCCTCGGCCGGACCCCGACCGACGCTTTGTCGAGGTGGCTCATCGGCAGCACCTCCGAGGCGGTCCTCACCCACTCGACCGCGAGCGTCCTGCTGGTTCCGGTGCGGTAGCGGTTCTCGCGACGAAGGCCGCGTAGTCCTTGGGAGTGTCGATGCCGCGGGCATGGGACGCGACGGCGGCCGCCGCGATGCCGACGCCCGCCTCGACCGCCCGGAGTTGCTCGAGGCTCTCGACGGCCGCCAGCCTCGACTCCGGGAGCGACTCCCAGCCCTCGAGCAGTCTGCGGCGGTAGGCGTAGAGCCCGACGTGCTGCCAGTAGAGCGGCGGCTCCGAGATGAGCAGTTCGTCCCGCCATTCCCGCGCGAACGGCACAGGGGCGCGGCTGAAGGTGATGGCCCGCCAGCAGCCGTCGACGGGGCCGCGCGAGGACTCGCCGTCCGATCGCCACGGCGTGAGCACGGCCTTCACGCACGCCGGGTCGGCGAGGTCCTCGCGGCTCCGGAGAGGCGTCACGAGCGTCGCCATGCCGGCGGACGGGCGGCGTTCGAGCAGCCCGACCGCGAGATCGATCGCGTGGGGATCGATCTCCGGCTCGTCTCCCTGCACGTTGACGATGATTTCCGCGTTCGGGATGCGGTCGAGCATCCCGCAAATCCGCGCGGTTCCGCTCGGAGCGTCCGGCGACGTCATCACGGCCTCTCCCCCGAAGCGGCGGACGGCTTCGGCGATCTCGTCGCTGTCGGTCGCCACGATCACACGGCCCGCGAGCCCCGATCGACTCGCCGATCGCCACGTGTGCTCGATGAGCGGTCGACCGGTCTCCGCGAGAAGCATCTTCCTCGGAAGCCTCGTGCTCGAAAGCCGGGCGGGAATGACGATGGCGATGCGGTCCTTCGGCAGCATGGGCATGATGATTGCCTGCAACGTGGGAGAGGAAGGTCGTCCTGACAGGTCGTGACGTGGTCTGGTAGTATGCGTTCGCACGCGAACGATCGGTCCGACAACTCGTTTCGAAAGAGTCTGCACCATGTGCGGCATCGTGGGCTACGTCGGTTTCAGACGGGCAGGTGGTCTGATCGTGGAGGGTCTTCGGCGGCTCGAGTACCGTGGCTACGACTCGGCGGGAATCGCGACGCTCGACGACGACGGACGGATTCGCGTACTCAAGTCGGCGGGACGGCTCGACCGTCTCGAATCGCTCGTCCGCGAGGTTCAGCCCGACGGCTCGATCGGGATCGGCCACACCCGCTGGGCGACCCACGGGGCCCCGACCGACGCCAACGCCCATCCGCATGTTGGAGGGATGGCGCACGTCGGCGGAAGTGTCGCGATCGTCCACAACGGCGTCATCGAGAACTACCAGTCGCTCAAGACGATGCTCGAGTCGCAGGGATACGTCTTTCGCTCGCAGACCGACTCGGAAGTGATCGCACATCTCGTCGACAGCTGCCTGAAGCGGGCGATCGCCGATGGCAACAGGGTCGTCGACGACCCCGCCGACTCCCCGTGGGTCGCCGCGGTCCGCGAGGCGCTGCCGCAGCTCCGCGGCACCTACGGCCTGCTCGTGCTCTTCGCGGAGCAGCCCGACCTGCTCGTGGCGGCACGGCTCGGCAGCCCCCTGGTCGTGGGCGTCGCCGACGGAGAGCACTTCATCGCGAGCGACGCGAGCCCCTTGGCCGGGCATGCGGACCGGATCGTCTACCTCTCCGATCACGAGCTCGCCGTGGTCACCGCCGACAGCCTCCGCGTGATCCACCGCGACTCGGGAACGGTCGCGCACGACGCCCAGCCGTTCGACCTCCGGGAGTGCGACGTGGCGAAGGGCGGCTACTCGCATTTCATGCTCAAGGAGATCCACGAGCAGCCCGAGACGATCGCCGCGGCGATGCGCGGTCGCCTCTCCCGTGACGACGCCACGGCCGTCTTCGGCGGGCTCAACCTCACGCCCAAGCAGCTCCAGCGGGTGCGGAGGATCGTCCTCACCGGCTGCGGCACGAGCTGGCATGCCGCGCTCGTCGGAGAGTACCTGATCGAGGAGTTCGCGAGGCTGCCGGTCGAGGTCGAATACGCGAGCGAGCTACGCTACCGGAACCCGCCGTTCGACGAGGGAACGCTCCTCTTCGCGATCACGCAGTCGGGCGAGACGGCCGACACCCTCGCCGCCCTGCGGGAAACGAAGCGGAAGGGATACCCGACCCTCGCGATCTGCAACGTCGTCGGCAGCACGATCGCGAAGGAGGCCGACGGCGGCATCTACCTCTACGCCGGACCGGAAATCGGCGTGGCGAGCACGAAGGCGTTCACGAGCCAGTGCGTCGTGCTCTCGCTTCTGGCCCTCTATTTCGGCAGGCTTCGGCACATGAGCTACGAGGCGGGCCGCGGCTACATCGACGCGCTCGAGCGGCTGCCGGGACTCGTTTCGCAGGCCCTCGAAGCCGAGGAGCCGATCCGGCGGATTGCCGAGAAATACCGCGACGCGAGCACGTTCCTCTACCTCGGCCGGCAGTACAACTTCCCGCTGGCCCTCGAGGGGGCGCTCAAGCTCAAGGAGATCAGCTACATCCACGCCGAGGGCTACCCGGCCGCGGAGATGAAACACGGCCCGATCGCGCTGGTGGACGCCTCGACGCCGAGCGTGTTCCTCATCCCGCAGGGGGCGGTCTACGACAAGGTGATGCTCAACGTCGAGGAGATCAAGGCCAGGAAGGGGCCCGTGATCGCCGTCGCGAGCCCCGGCGACGAGCGGATCGCCCGGATCGCCGACGACGTGATCGAGGTGCCGGAGGCCCCCGACTTCCTCCAGCCGATCGTCGCCTCGATCCCGCTCCAACTGCTCGCCTACCACATTGCCGTCCTGCGCGGCTGCGACGTCGACAAGCCGCGCAATCTCGCCAAGAGCGTGACGGTCGAGTGAGCGAGAGGCCGCGAACCGCACGGGAACGGCAAAGGCTGGAGGAGGCCGCATTGCCGCCGGTGGAGCGGACGCATCGTCGCTACGGTGAGGATACACCTGATGCTCCTCACTTTTCCCCACCCCCTCGACCACGCTCCCCCTAAGGCGTTCAGCATCGAAGTGCCTGCGTGACT
>JBIIOJ010000357.1:0-3192 GCA_044337015.1 Pirellulales bacterium | reverse complement strand
AGGCACATGGATGCTGAGGAGCTGGTTGGTGAAGCGCGGAGAAGCCGCAGGCGATACGCGGCTTACGGGAAGCGAGCCATGCCGCTCAGGCGGGGAGTAGCGATCGCCGGAGGCGCCGGAGCGGTTTACCGACCAGCGAACCAATCCGGCCTCCATCAAGCGCCCCAGAGAACCGCTCCCCCGGCGGCAATGCGGCCTCCTGAAAATGACCAAAGGATACCGGCCCCCTTGTTTCGCAGGTCTCCACGCGGCGCGGTTGCTCGAGGCGAGGGCCGGGGGAACAATCTCCGCATGACTTCGTCCCGATCGACCACGGCAGACCTGCGGCACGTCGCCATCATCATGGATGGCAACGGTCGCTGGGCGCAGGGCCGCGGGCTGCCGAGGATCGAGGGGCACCGCCGTGGCGTGGCGAGCGTCAGGCGGATCACGGAGCACGCGGCAAGCCTAGGGATCGATCAGCTCACGCTCTACTGTCTTTCCAGTGAAAACTGGCGGAGGCCCTCGCACGAGCTCGACTTCCTGATGCACCTGCTCGAGCAGTACATGATCGAGGAGCGGTCGTTGCTGATGCAGCAGCGGATCCGTGTGGCGGTGATCGGCCGACGGGACGGGCTTCCCGAATCGACGCTCGCCGAGCTCGACCGCACCGTCGCCATGACCGCCGTCAACGGCGGGATGAGGCTCTGCCTCGCAGTCAACTACGGGGCGCGTGCGGAGATCGTGGAGGCCGCCCGGCGGCTGGCCCGCGAGGCCCGCGACGGCACGGTCGAGCCTGAGGCGATCGACGAAGATGCGGTCGCGGCGAGGCTCGACACCGCGGGCATGCCCGACCCCGACCTGCTCGTAAGGACCGCCGGCGAGATGCGGGTTTCCAACTTCCTGCTCTGGCAGATCAGTTACGCGGAGCTCTGGGTCACGGAGACGCTCTGGCCCGATTTCGAGGAGTCGGACCTCGATGCGGCCATCGCGGCGTATGCGGCGAGGACCCGGCGGTTTGGAGGGCTTCCCGCGTCGTGAACATCACATCCTTCCAGGCGTTCCTTGGCAGGTCTGTCGTGACCTTCCTCGCCGTGGCCGGCTTCGCCCTGCTCGCCTGGGCCGACGCAACCTCGCTGTGGGGAGCGCCGTCGGGTTGGTGGCTCATGCCCGTCGCGATCGCGGTCACGGTCGCCGGCGTCGACGAGCTTGCGAAGCTCTTTTCCGCGCGGTCCTTGCCGCTTCCGGACTGGGTGCTCCGGCCGGGTGCGGTCGCGGTCGTGCTCGCCGCCGCGATGGGGTCGCCCGCTCCCGCCGCGATGCCGATGGCTGCGATGTCCCTGCCGGCCGTCGCGTTCATGGCGGTGATGATCGCGGTCATGCTGCGGGAGATCGCGGTGTACGACGGCGCCGGTCGCGGCGTGGACCGTCTCGCGGCGTCGGTGCTCGTGGTGGCATACGTCGGTTTCGGTATGGCGTTCGTCGTCGCACTGCGATACGTCTGCGTGGAACAGGTCGGCGTCGAGGAGACCGCGGCGGGCCACCTCGGCATCGTGCCGCTGGCGAGTCTCGTCGCGGCGGTGAAGGGGGGCGACATCGCGGCGTACCTCGTCGGATCCCTCGTCGGCCGCCGCAGGATGGCTCCGCGGCTGAGCCCGGGCAAGACCTGGGAAGGTGCCGCGGCGAGCGTCGCGGCGAGCGCGTTGGTGGCATGGATCGTGATCGAGTGGGCGGCGCCAGGGATCGCGGCGAGGCCTCTCGGAGGAGCGGTGGGCTACGGTCTGGCCGTCGGCGTCGCCGGACTGCTGGGGGACCTCGCGGAGTCGTTCCTGAAGCGGGAACTGGGGGCGAAGGATTCCGGCCGTTCGCTGGCCGCCCTCGGCGGAGTGCTCGACCTGGCCGATTCCCTGCTCCTGGCGGCTCCGGTCGCGTGGATTCTATGGGTGGTGAGGCTTCCGATTCCCGGCTGAAACACGGCCCCGGGCGGCTCCCACTGCCCGGGTGGTATGATTGGGAATCATGTCCCGCACGACCATTTCGGTGGTCGACTCGAAGAGGCTGCTCAGCATCTTCGGGCCGAGAGACCAGCATCTGCGACGCATCCGCGCGGCGCTGGGGGTCGGCGTATCGGCCCGGAACGACTGCATCCACATCGAGGGCGATGAGCCGTCGGTCGTCCGTGCGACCGAGATCTTCGAGCAGCTCGAGCGGATCGCGAGGGAGCACGGCTCGGTGGACCAGGCCGACGTCGCGTCGCTGTTGTCGGTGGCGACCGGCGGCGAGCCGCCCGTCGTCCACGAGCCGATCGAGGTTCACCGGCCCGGGAAGCAGGTCGTCCCGCGGTCAAAGGGGCAGGCGGAGTTCGTCGAGGCGATCCGTCGACACGACGTCGTGCTCTGCGCGGGGCCGGCCGGCAGCGGCAAGACGTTCCTTGCCGTGGCGATGGCGGTTTCGATGCTGCGGGCCGAGAGGGTCCGCAAGATCGTGCTCGTTCGGCCGGCGGTGGAGGCTGGGGAGAGCCTCGGATACCTGCCGGGCGATCTGCAGGCCAAGATCAATCCATACCTGCGTCCGCTGCTCGACGCGCTGCGGGAGATGATGGACTACGAGTTGGTGAAGCGGCTGACCGAGCAGGACGTGATCGAGATGATTCCGCTGGCCTACATGCGGGGCCGCACGCTCAACCACGCCTTCATCATCCTCGACGAGGCCCAGAACACGACCGTCTCGCAGATGAAGATGTTCCTCACGCGGCTTGGCACCGGCTCGAAGATGGTGATCTCGGGCGACACGACGCAGATCGACCTGCCGCCGAACCGGCGGAGCGGCCTCATCGACGCGATGAACAGACTTGAAGGCGTGTCCGGCTGCCGTCGCGTGCAGCTCGGCGGAGGCGACATCGTCCGCCATCCGCTCGTGCAGCGGATCGTGGAGGCCTACGACGACGCCGACGAGGACCAGCCCCGTCGCAGCCGCAAGGGCTGATCCACTCCAGGTTCCAACCGCATGCCGATTGCACCATCATCCTTCCGACGCAGGGCCCGCCGAGGCGGCTCCGTCGACGCGCCCGTCGGGTTCGTCGGCGGCCTCTTCGAGCGTCTCCAGGAATCGGAGGTGCTCCTGAGGCTTTCGCTGTGCGGTGCCTCGGCAGTGCTGCTGTTGATCCTGCTGCGCGGATGGGATCCTCCGTTCACCTTCCGGAAGGGCTCGATC
>JBIIOJ010000423.1:0-11018 GCA_044337015.1 Pirellulales bacterium | reverse complement strand
GATCCGTTGCGGAAGGGCCGCCGTGTCGAGGTCGAGGCCGAGCGCGTCGCGGTCCGCAGCAGCGAGCGTCGCCAGCCGATCATGGAGCTGGAGCACGTACACCGCGGTGGCGAGCGTGCCGATTGCCACGCTCGGGTCGCCACGCTCCAGTCGCCAGAGCGTGTCGCGACTCACAAAGAGGCGGGACGCCATGTCGGCTGTCGAAATCCGCCGCTTGCGCCGAGCCACCGCCATGTCGCGGCCGAGCCGCACGAGGGCGGCCCGCGCCGGCAGCGGCATTGATGACCAAGTCTGCGTCTTTGTGTCTTTTTTAGCTGACATTAAACCAGTATACGTCCGACAAACCGGACAAAGCAAATCATGCTTTTCCCATACGGAGGCCAACTGGCAGGAGAGACAGGCGGAGGCTCGAGCGGCTCGTGCGGCGCGGTTCCGCACATCACGACGCGCTCTTCAGCCGGGCGATGGCTGCGGGAGTGCCATTGACCGGACTATCCCCAACCGCGCCCACTCCTGCGCGGCCTGACCGGCGCGATCGGCGCGCAGATAACGCTGGAAGGTCAACGGCAAACACCCGGCCGTGCCGCCGCCGAGGACGATCACATCGCAGGATTCTGCTGCGGTCATTGCCGGACCTCGCGATCGGGTCTCATTGGCCAGACGGTCAGTGCCCGCAGTGTCGCCGGTCCACCGGTCGCGCCTGCTTCAAGATGCAGGGCAGGCGCTGGCGGGGGGGCCACGCGGGTGACGGCTTGGAGGCCGTCGTTGATGAAGAGTTCCATGACCGACTTGTCATAGAACAGGCGCAATTTGAGACGGCGCGGGTCGTCGCCCAAGACGCGCGGCAGCACGGTGCCGTTGGCATCCAGCGACTGGCCGTCGTAGCGAATGCGCACGGCGTCGGCCCCGGCAGCGTCGCACAGCCGCAATTCGACGGCAGCGGCCGATCCCAGCTCAAACTCGGCCATGACTTCCAGCGTGTCGCCCGAGAAACCCTCAATTCGGTTGGTTCCGCCGTTCAGGGCGAGTGGCCCAACAGCGACGGGGGCGCCCCGCAACGTTGCGAGTTCGCGGATCGGTTGTTGCCGCAGGCGGCCGAGCGGGTCAAGCGAGAGCATGCGCGGCAGCGACATGCAGCAGTTCCAGCCGCGCGACGACGGCCAAGAGCCGACCCAGGCGAGCAGGAGCGTGCGGCCGGCGGGGTCCGGAAACACACTGGTGGCATAGAAGCCGCGGCTGTCGGCGTGCGCCGGCGAAGGCGCGCCGTAGCGGCAGACCGGCACACCCGACGGGTCGATGTGGTAATTGGGATCGCCCGGCGTCGGCGCGGGATTCAGGCCGTAGCTGTAGTCCACGATCCCGGAAGGGCCGTCCATCTCGAAGGCGATGCGTTCGGGATCGAAGCGCCCGACCTGGTACGTCATCGGGTAGGTCGAGCGCAGCAGCAGCCAGCGGTCCTGGAGTTGGATGAAGTTCGGACACTCGCCGAAGACGCCCTTGATGCGGCCGACCGCCTGCCAGCGGGTCAGTTCCGCGTTCTGTGCCTCGACCACCAGGCCGTCCGCCTCCTTGAAGATCGCAAAGGTGCGGCCTGCCTCGCGGAAGACGAACATATCGGTCCAGCCGCCGGCGATGTCGGCGGGCACGCCGCTCCTGCCCGGCGCCAGGCCGATGTCGAGCGTGCGCCAGGCGCGTAACTCCCGGTCAAGCGGCAGCGCCGCCCACTGCTGGCGCGGGGGACGGGTACCATCGGGGCGCGGCAGCGGTGTATGGCCGTAGAAGAGCATCGGGGTGCCGTCGGCCCGATGCGTGGCGCAGCCACTGGCGCACTGGTAGTTGCCTTCGTCACGGGATGGCGCCACCGCGATGGGCAGGTGTTCCCAGTGGACCAGATCGCGGCTGCGGGCGTGGCCCCAGCAGGAGTTGACACGGCTCCAGTCGCAGCGGTCCGCAAAGGGGTTGAACTGGTAGAAGATGTGATACCAGCCGTCGTGCCAGACCGCGCCGCAGATGTCGTTCATCCACTGCGCCGGCGGCCGAAAGTGGAACACCGGCCGGTGTGGGTCGGCCGCAGCCACCGGTTCGGCGGCGCGCACGGCATCCTCCGCCCCGGCGATGGTTTCTGCCATGGTCTGGCCGACCGGTTCTGCCGCCCACGCGCCGCCAGCCGCGATTGCCGCGGCGATGGTTATGCCAATGCCGACTTTCAACGCCTGACGGCGAGTCAGAGATCCAACCACTCTCACAGTGCTGTGTCGAAGGATATGCGAGCGTGCGCTTCTTGCGTCAATGGTACCCACCTTGAGATTCTAACCAGATTGTCGCTCAACGCTTCACTCGGGTCAGGGCCTCGACCTCGACATCGCCCCAAGGCCGCACGGAATTTGGATTCGCAGAGCTTTCAACGAGCCTTCGCTTGAGTTGCGCTCTATGCCAGTTTGTGGTTCGGTGCGAACACCCCGGGCTTATTTCAAGTCCGCAGGCGGTGCCGGTGTTTCGGATGGCTGTCTGACCAGTTGCCGCAACTCGGGCGTCAGGCTCGACCAGAGCCGGGGATGGGCCTCGACCAGCCTGACGATGTCGGTGAAATCCTTCGCCTGCTCGCTCTGCCGACGCGTGGGCTCCGCCCAGGCCTTCATTTTCCCGGCCAATGTGTCGTCCAGCGACGCCACGCGTATGAGGATGCCATGCACGTCGGCCGGCACGGACCGGCCGGGAAACTCGCGGTAAAAGTCTTCGGTCGAAAGCTGAACCGAGACCGCCGACCGGCCTTTCAGATTCACCGGCCAGTCGAATCGCTCACTCGTGAACCCGGCCTCTTCCAGCATCAGCACGGCCCGATCCACCGCATCGAGCGCGATCACGAGATCGACATCGCGGGGCGGTTTCCGGAACGCCTGTTGGGGCCCTGTGATCCAGCCGCCGTGATCCACGGCTATGGATGGGGTGTGATCGCGATGATCGTGATCTCGCTGTTCGCCGGACCGTAGCACCAGAAGACGCGGTACGCGCCCGGCGTGCGGTTCTGGGCGTAGGCTTCGAAGACCTTGTCGTTCGGGTTGAAGGGATGCTCGAGCGAACGGAACTCGTGGGTCTGCAGGCCTGGATGCCGGGGGTTCTCCGCCAGGAGCAAGACGCACTTATGAACCTGCTTGAAGAGGCCCTCGTTCCGACTCGCCTTACGACGGCCCTTGCCCGGCCGCCTCGTCGGTCCAACGGAGCGTGAACACGACGGCTAATCCTGCAACCGGTCAGCCAATGCGGCGTCGGAGGCAGGGTCAGGGGCGATCGAGAGTCGACCTTCCTTTGCGTCGGTCAACCCACGACGAAGGGCGGCGCTGGCAGCACGGTTGTCGTGCAGCCACATCTCACGCTCGGGCACGACCCGGGCGAGCGAGATACGCACCTCGGTTTCGCCGATTTCCTCGACGATGACCGTCCGGTTCGCGAACCGCTCGCCAAGCGTCAGGCGTCCCTTGCTGTCGGTGGTTTTCGTAGTCATGCCTGATTGATGCGCCAAAGTGGGGAAGTGGGCAAAGCCCACCCAGTCCATCGGCATTTATCGGCCGCTGACAGCATTCTCGACGACTATCGCTACGTGTCCCATCATCCCGTCGCCGAGGCCCCGCGAGGCGCCGCGGCTTATCGCATGCGGCAACAACCTCAAGCAGTGGGGGGTCGCCATGGCAACCCATCACGATACAAAGTCGAACCTTGCCAACAACATTGTGGCAGACCAGTATGACCGAGTCACAGCAATCATGAATCAGGCTGTCCTCGAGGCCGGAGGGAAAGGTGATGCCTTTCTCAAGGCGGCTGCGAAGTGACCTGACACCGTGTCGTTTCCTGACACCGTGTCGGCCAAGGAGGATCGCCCGCAGCCGGCGACCGCGGCGCACAGCGGAATCCAGACCGCAAGGAGGATCACCGCCATCGACGGGTAGGATCGGAAGATCATCACGCAAAGGATAGTCGGCGATCCGCGGTCCGACCACGCCGTCCCGACGGGCCGGCCACGTCAGCCGAGCGGTCGCAGGCGGCGAGATGGCTGTAGGTCCGGGCCGGGCCGAGGTGGGCGACGCGGAGGTGCTGCTCGATCGCCCGCGGTTTCGGATGCATCGGCAGAAGTGCCGATGCCACCCGGCAGGGGCCGCGTGTTAAGGTCAGGAATTCAAGGATCTGCCACCTATCACCCTGCAGGATTGAGCCATGAACCAGACTCCCCCCCGCCGCCGCATGCTTCTCGTGATGGCGGGACTGCTTGCCCTCCTGCCCGGCGTACACGTGCGCGGCGAAGAGCCCGCGAAGCCGGCCGCGACCACCGAAAATCGAAAGCTCGTGCTCTGCTGGTACATGGTCTGCTTCGGCAACTCGGTGGAACGGTACAAGCAGGAGATGGAGCTGGCGCAGCGGCACGGGATCGACGGGTTCCTGCTCGATGTCGGGGCGTGGAGCAACAACCAGAACTACATGGCGTCCACGGAACGGATGTACGAGGCCGCGAAGCAGCTCGGCACCGGCTTCAAGCTGGCTCTGGCACCCGAGTACCTGGTGCAGCCGTTTGCACAAGACGTCTGCGACATGGTGGCGAAGTTCAAGGATCATCCCAATCAGCTGCGGCACGATGGCAAGCCCGTGCTCTCGGGCTACGCCCCCGCCTCGATGTTTCCGGCCGCCGTGGAAGCCCTCGAGGCGAAGGGCATCGACGTCTTCCTCGTGCCCGACGCCCACATGCCCAATTGGATCTACAACCCGGGCTACGAGTCGTTTGCCGATCTCTTTACGACGGTGCCCCAGCTCGACGGCCTGATGACCTTCAACGTGGTGCAGCTTGGAACCGCGATCGGCAACAACGCCACGGGCCGCCGCGTGACGCAGAAGCTCGGCAAGCTCTTCGCCGCGGGAGTGGTCCCGGCCTACAACAGCGCCAACCTCCAGGACTACCGCGGCTTGGGCGGCTACCTGGCCATGTGGGAGGGGGCCATCAACGACGGGGCCGACTGGATCAGTCTCGTGATCTGGAACGACTACAACGAGGACTCCGCACTCAACCCCGGCCGCTGGCCCGCGGGGGCGGAACGCTACCTCAACAGCCGCGACGAGAGTTTCCTGCATGCCACCGCCTACGCGAGCGCCTGGTTCAAGACCGGCCGCCGGCCCGCGATCACGCAGGACCGGCTGTTCGTGACCTATCGCAACCGCAGCAAGTGGCTGCGTAAGGCCTGGGACGGCACGAAGTGGGTGGATGCCTGCCTCGTGAACCCGGGCCGCTTCGACCAGATCCACGACGACAATGCAGACCTCGTCTACGTCGACACGTTTCTGACCGCGCCAGCGAAACTGACCGTCCGCCTGGGCGGCAAAAAGCACGAGTTCGAGATGGCCGCGGGCGTCGGCCACGCCGCCGTGCCGCTGGTCCCCGGCGTGCCGAGGCTGACGCTGGAACGCGGCGGCAAGGTCCTTGCCGAGACCCTCGGCCGGCGGCAGATCCTCGGACCGAACGATCTCAACGAGCGGAACAGTGGCCTGGGATACCACCACGTCAATCGCACCTGGGCGGCCGGCACGGCGGTGGGGCCGGTCGTGAAGCGTCTGGAGGCGGAGGCCGGCAAACTTGGCCCAGAGGCGGTTGTCGTCGAGGAGGGGAAGGTCAAGGCGGTCAAACCAGCGGCGGTGAAAGAGAGCGGCGTCACGCTGCCCGTCAAGGGCCTGGCCACCGCCACCTACAACGTGCGGGTCATCTACCGCAACCCGGGCCCGGGCGAGGCGAGGCTGACGCTCTTCGCCGATGGCGCGGGGTTGGCCGAGGACGACTCCATCCCGAAACACCCCTACTTGTGGCCCCACTACATTCCGGTTCACCTGCCGCCCACGGACGGCGACACGTTTGAGACGGCCTCGTTCTTCTGGTCGCTGTATGGCGGCACTCGCACACTCAAGTTGGAGTGGCAGCCCGGCAACTCCTGGGGGAAGCATGACCCGGTGGACGACGACTACGGGACCGTGCTGGTGGATGCCATCGAACTGGTCAAGGTGGAGCCGGTCGCCCTACCGAAGGCCGAGGCGTCGGTCCTGCCCGAGCTGGTGCAGATTCCGGGCGGCACGTTCACCATGGGCTCGGACGCCGGCGAGCCCGACGAACAGCCGCGGCACGAGGTCAAGGTCTCCGGCTTTGCCATGGGCAAGCACGAGGTCACCAACGAGGAGTTCGAGCGGTTCAATCCGGAGCACCGGAAGTTTCGCAACGGCAACTCGTGGCGCGACCGCGAGCCGGTGCTGGCCGTTTCCTGGGTGGACGCGGTTCGTTACTGCAACTGGCTCTCGGAGAAGGCGGGGCTGACGCCGGTCTATGCCGAGAAGGCACCGGACGCGGCGAAGCCGAACGAGAAGCTCTGGATGGCGGATCTCACGGCCGACGGTTTCCGGCTGCCGACGGAGGCCGAGTGGGAATATGTGGCCACGGGCCGCGGCGAAGGGCGAACGTATCCGTGGGGCAACGACGCGCCGGTGCCGGGCGTCCACGGCCGCTTCCAACTCACGGCGGCGCAGGGCCCGCGACTGCCGAGGGCGGCCAACAACGACAACGGCGTGGTGGTCGTCGGGGCGTTCCCCGCCGGCGCCAGCCGCGACGGCGTGATGGATCTCGCCGGCAATGTCGGCGAGTGGTGCACCGACTTCTACACCTACCCCTACCCCGCCGAGAAACAGACCGATCCCTGCAACCAGACCCTGAGCAATTACCGCGCGATCCGCGGCGGGTCGTGGAGCTGGTACGGCGACAGCCAGCGGGCCAGCGACCGGGAGTTCAACAGCCAGAACTACCCCGGCCACGCCTACTATGGCCTGCGTGTCGTGCTGCCCGAGGCGGGCTGGAAGAAGGTGAAGAAGTAGGGAGTCCACGAGTGTGATGCAGATGTCAAAAATATTCGAGACAGCGCTGGTTCTGGGCATGCTCGCGACGGCCTTGGCAGCGCAGGCCGCCGAGGGCCCGCAATACCCGGCGTTGGCAAAGTGCATCGAGGAGATGAAGGACAGCCAGCGGGTAAAAATCGCTTATTTTGGCGGTTCGATCACGTGGGGTGCGACAGCCAGCGACCCGCTCAAGACCTCCTGGCGGGCCCTGGTGACCTCGGCCTTGGAGACCCGGTTCCCCGGCGCGCACATCCAGGCGATCGACGCCGCGATCGGCGGCCAGCCGTCCAGACTGGGGGTTTTTCGCATGGATCGCGACGTGCTCCCCTACAAGCCCGATCTGTGTTTCGTCGAGTTCGCCGTCAACGACCGCGACGTCAGCGACAGCGCGGAGACCGTGGAAGGCATCGTCCGCAAGTTGCGGGCCTCTCGCGAGGACATGGCCATCGTGCTGGTGATCCTCGGCAACGTCGGTCCGGAGGGGAACTTCGATAGCCCCGTTGCCGAGCAACAGATCAAGCTCGCCAACCACTACGGCCTCCCATACATCGACGTTTCTTCCGCCGTCAGTGCCCGGCTCGTGGGCGGGCTGAAAACCACGGACATCCTCACCGACGGCACCCATCCCAATGACGCGGGGTATCGCCTCTACGCCGACATCATCCTGGCGGAACTGGAGCGTCTCACCGACACCAAGGGACCGGCCAAGCCCGCGCCCGAGAAGCCCCTGACGCCCAACCGCTACGAGTCGGCGACGATGGTCGAGCTGGCCAAGCTCCCCGATTTGGGCGGATGGAGGGCGGACCGCCCGTCGGTGGTGGGCACGTGGTTCGATCAGCAGCCGTCGCGGTGGCTGTCATCGGCCGTCGTGCCGGGCAAAGACGGGGCCGAACTGGCGACGGAGGTGCACTGCACCGGCGTGGGGCTCTTTTACGAACTGACCGGCGGCGGCGGGCCCGTCGTCCTGGCCGCCGATGGCACGAAGGTGCTGGAGATCACGACCGACCACCCGTTCGCCTACCAGCGGGTGGGCTTCAGGTTCGCCCTGTTGGATGGACCGGCCCAGAATCGCAAGGTGACGCTGACCGCACTGCGGGCTGCCAACACCAAGGTCGCATACCTGCTCCATACGCGATAGCCAGATGCGTCTTCCTCCGAACACGAAACCGATCCACATGTGTCGCACTTTTGCCTTCAGGATCCTCGGCTGCGCCGTGGGGTTGGCCGGGACGCTCGCCGTGGCCCAGACGGCTGATCAGAAAACGCCGCTCATCCCGAACAACGACCCGGTTCCCATGGTGGCGGACGCCGCAGCGGCCCAGGCGGCGCTCGACAAGGCGCTGGCGTCGGGACAGGCGCTGGTCGCCGATCTGACGCGCGGTAGTTTGAAGGATCCAAACCGATGCCCGCTTGTCCGTTCAAAGACCGAACTGTCTCCCGGCCGCTACCGGCTGCACACCCTGGTCGCGACCACGCCGCAGACTGACATCATCAGCGAGGCGGTCACGTTGTTTGTAGGGATTCGAGGGCGCTATCGGGGCTTCGAGCCCAAGGAGTGGTTTCCCCAGCCGGGGAAACTGTCCCCGGTGCATTTTGATTTCACGTTGGACAAGCCCGAGCCGTTTGATGTCTGCTTCGATTGGCTTGTGGGCGACTCCAAGCTGGATAGAAACCTCGATCTTGGTCTGGCGCGCAAGGCCTACCATAAGTCGCGCCAGAACTTCATCCTCCAGTTGGGCCTGAAGAACGGGCCGGAGATGAGTTTGAAGGGGTCGGGGCCCGATGTTGCCGGCCTCGACGAACTGGACGACGAACTCTCGGGCAAGGAAAAGCGGTTGATGCCGCGGGGGATCAATGCCGCTGACCTGCCCGCAAACCGCATGCTGCTCACCGGCCTGGTGATCGAGCGGATGTCACCGGTGGAGGTCGTGGCGGTGCGCACGGAACCGGTCGCCTTCGAGCCCGGCGCCACTGGCCGCGTGCTGGCGGACGTGCGCAACCTGGACAAGACTCCGGCGACGGCGAAGCTGGCGTGGACGGTCGAGGACGCCAAGCATCCGGGCAAGATTCTGGCCCGCCACGAGGAGACCGTGACCCTGGCGGCCGGCGAGCAGCGCACGCTGTCCATGACCGAACCGCTGGCCACCGCCGGGATCACGCGCCTGGGCCATGTGCGCCTGGAGGCGGTGAGCGAGGGCCTGATGCCGGATGCCTGCCGGACGCCGTTCGTCGTCCTGCCACCGAAGCGGACGGCGGCGCCGGCGGAGCGGCCGAAGAAGGTGTTCGCTCACTACATGGGCTGCTATCCGGCGGGGACGGGGGTCACGAGTCTGAAATTGTTCGAAGACAGCGCCGGACTACTCCATGAGAGCAAAGACCCGGTCGTCCAGATCGGCGGACGCTTCCGCAACTACCCGCTCGTCTGGCAGGCGCCGGGGCTGATGACGGGAAAGAATGGCGGCTGGCCGCTGACGGCCGAGGAGAGCGCGGACCTCGAAATACGCCGGGCCATGCGGATCGGGATCGACGGCTTCGCCGTGGACGCCTGGGCGGGCGGCAACGATGCGAAAAAGTCGTTCGAGACCCTGATCAAGGTGGCGGCGGAGAAGAATTACCCCTTCGAGATGACCCTCTGCCTCGACGGCGTCGATCCGGTGAGCACGGTCAAATGGTTGCTCGAGAATCATGGCAAGAACCCGAAACTGGCGCGACGCGACGGCAAGCCGATGGTCTTCGAATACAACTCGAGTTTCATGGCCCATGCCGTGCTGGAGGCCTCCATTGACGAGCGTATTTCCGAGAGCGGCCGGGCAGCAGCGGTGGCCCGGATGCGGACGACCGAGTTGGGTTGGCACCTGATGGGACAGACGTATCGCAAGTATGAGGAACTCATCGGCGAGCCGGTCTTCTTTTCCTTCGACCTCTGTTGGTTGTTTTTCCAGGTGCCGGACGTCAAACCGGACATGCCCGTCCGCGCGGCCGCGGCCATCGCGCGGCACGTGCCGTTGCTGTGGAGCTTTTCCACGTTCGGATTCCCGGGAAACGCCGATGAAATCTCGAAAGCGGTGCGCGAGGCTGGCGCCGAATGGGGTGGCGCGGCCAGCTATCACCAGAAGGAGAACTATTGTTCTGGTGCAAATTTTGAGGTCTTCATGCCCCAGGGAACCGAATGGCTGTTCTGGACGTGGAATGACCTGCGGCGCCAGGAGGCAACCTGCCTGCAACTGGTCACCTGGAACGACTATACCGAGAACACCAACATCGGCCCCGCCTATAACACCCGCTACGGCATCTACGAACTGACCGGCCACCAGATCCAAAAGTGGCGCACCGGCAAGGAGCCGGTTCCCGACCACGACCAGGTCTACGTCGTCTATCCGAAATACCCTACGAACGCCAAGATCTGGCCGTTCAGGGGGCAGGGCGGCAATCGCGCCATCGAGATCAAGACGATCCTCACCGCGCCGGCCACCATCCGCCTTCCGGGGCGCAACATCGAATACGAGGCCAAGGCGGGCATGGACTGGATCTCCGATGACTGGGAAAATAAGGACTGGAACAAGGAATCACAAGCGATTCGGGCGAAGGACAAGTTCTGCCGCGCGCAGGGGTTCCGGCAGTTCCCCGTCACCCCTGGCCCCGTGATCGTGGAAGTGGTGCGTGAGGGCAAGGTTGTGCTCCGGGTGGAAAGTCCCGAGCCGATCACCGACCGGCCGTTTCGCCAGGACTGCGGAGCGGTCTGCTGGTCCAGCGAGGAGGAGCGGAACTGGAAGGCCGACTTCGGCGACAAGCCGATGTTCGTCTACAGCGAGTACGGCGATGCCGACAAGGACGGACTCCCCAACTGGTTCGAGATGTACTGG
Source organism: Pirellulales bacterium (assembly GCA_044337015.1). GTDB lineage: Bacteria > Planctomycetota > Planctomycetia > Pirellulales > UBA1268 > UBA4655. The sequence goes on along the minus strand of JBIIOJ010000423.1, from coordinate 243 downwards.
TTCACCACGGAACGGCGGTTCAAGCCGGTCGTGACGGACAGTCCGGAGGAGTTTCTCGAAGGCCCAAAGCCCCATCCAGTCACGCGCTGGCAGGACCTCTCAACGCAAACGCTGGTCGATCCTGAGGCCGATCCCGACGCCGACGGCAAGAGCAATCTGCAGGAGTATCTGGACAAGACCGATCCCACGACCCGCCCGGCGCCGAGCCAGAAAGCCCTCTGAACCGACCCTGGGGTTCAAGGG
>JBIIOJ010000355.1:0-3207 GCA_044337015.1 Pirellulales bacterium | reverse complement strand
ACACGCTCGCGATCCTCACACCGACCCCTCCGCCTCGCCCTATCTTGCGGCGAGTGACGGGGAGGGAGGGGTTGTCCGTGTTCCCGAGACGGCGTAGCTGACCAGCGCAGCCAGGATGGCGGAGCGCCGGTCAGCTCCGAGCGAGTGAAGCACAGGATGTGCGCAGCGAGCGTCCGGCGAGGGGATACGGTCAGCTCCTCCCGGTTTTTCAGCAAGCGCTTTGATCCCGCCGGCGACGATGCGTCCGCTCCCCCGGCGGCAATGCGGTTTCGTGCAGAGAACCCTCATACAGCCTGCATGTTTACCGGCAAGCGCACTGGTCTGATGTCGCCGACGAGCAGATCACGGCTGCGGGAGTTCGATGACACGGTCGGTCGCCAGCGTGGCCGTCTCGGGCGAGAGTGATGTGTCCGCCGCCCGTAGCTCGCTCTCTGCCCGCCAATATTCCTGCCGGGCGCCGATCTCGTAGATCTGCGCCTCGAACTTCGCCTGCTCTCGGAGCGTGACCCGCAGGACGTCGCTGCGGCCGAGCCGGAGCTGCTCCCGCTCCGCCCTCGCGACGAGTTTCGCAAGTTCGAGCCTCTGCACCGCCTGCTTGTGGAACTCGTAGGCCCGCTCGAGTGCAGAGTAGGCGTCCTGCACCTCCGCGCGGATGCGGTCGCCGGCAAACTGCAGCTGGCGGTCGACCTGGATGATCTGGGAGTCGGCCGTCTGGATCTTGCCGCGGGCGTCCCGCCGCTGGGCCGGCATCTGGAAGACGAGCTGCGCCTGGAGCACCTGCCGATCGAGACCGAAGGGGCCCGACAGGGGGCTCTTGCCGTAGCCGACGTCCTGGTTGCCGAGAATCTGGCCGTCGACGCCCGGCAGCGTGTTGTTGACCGCGAGACGTCGATCCACGATGAGCTTCTCCCGCTGGAGCGAGAGCCGCTGGAACTCCGGCCGGGTCGCCAGCGCCCGCGACAGCGACTCCTCGAACAAGCTCGGCTGGAGCGGTGCTGGTTGTGCGATCGGCTGCATTCTCCTTCGGCTCGCGAGCATCGGCTTGCCGGCTGCATCGCGATGGAAGAGGGACAGGTCGATCACCGACTGCTGCACCGACCGGTCCGCCTGCACGACGAGCGCCTGCCGCAGCGCCACGTTCTGCTGGTTGTCGACCCGCTCGATGTTGGCGACCACGCCTCCGGATACCTTGAGCGCAAGCTGCTTGTCGCGGTCGATCGCCAGTTCGACGAGCTCGTCGGCGGCATCGAGTCGTTCGCCGCTGCCCAGCCAGGTCCAGTAGCTCCTCGCCGCCGAACGCATGTAGTCGAGCCGACTCCGCTCGATCATGGGCTCCGCGATGGAGACATCGAGTTCGGCCTGGGCACGGGCGGCGCGGGCGCGGTCAATGTCCCGGTCCCGTGCGAGGGGAACGGTCATGCCGCCCCGCCATTCGCCCGCGTCGGCGGTCTTCTGCTGGAGGTTGTAGGTCGCGAAGTCACCGTACCCGGTGCGAAACCCGCCGAAGACACTGATGCCCCCGGTCGGCAGGAGCTGCGACAGTCCGAAGTCGGAGCGGTAGTTTTCGTAGGTTCCCGGCGACAGCGACGTGCCCTGCATCGCGACGTTGGTGTCGAACGCCCCGAGCGACGACGTGAGCTTGCCGGAGGCGACGCCCCGCTCCCGCTCGGCGGCGATCAGGAGCGGGTAATGCAGCCGCACGCTCTCGAGCACCTCGGCGAGCGTCAGCGGCTGTTCGCGGTCGTCGACGACGCAGCCCGGCACCGCCGAGTCGGCCGGCGGCGGGGGCAGGTCGGAGGGTTTCGTGGGAATTTTCACCCGCGTCGGCTCTGGGGGAGGGATCGCCTCGAACGCCGGCGGTTCGCGGTCGACCGGCTCTTCCCTTCCGCCGACGGTATCGCCCGGCGTCTTCCTGACGTCATCCGCGACCGCCAGGAACGAGCCCGGCACCACCGTCGGCAGCTCGAGCGGCGCCCGTTCGTGCAGTTCCGCATGGTCGGCGACGAGCTTCGCAGGATCGCCGAACGGGACGAACGGGCCCGGCTCCCCGCCCGCGATCGCCCGAAGCGGCGGCAAGAGCAGCACGATCGCGAGCACCGCGACGGCGATGCGAAGCGTCAGCTCACCTTGATCTTCGGGGCCTTCGGCGAGTCGTCCTTGCCCTTTCCCTTTTCGGCGGGCGCGAGCACCGGTGGGAACCCGTTGAGCCGCCGCCAGATCTCGTAGCCGAGAGTCACACGATTCAAGAACACCCAGCCGACCGCCTGGTTTCCCTGACGGAGGAACTCCGGGTCGGGCCACGTGTCCCCTGGAAGCCGTGACTCCGGTTCCACGAGCACGCGGAACCTGCCCGCACCGCCGCTTGCCGCATCGACCTGGCGGACGCGGCCGCCGAACGTCCCGATCGCCAGTTCCGGCCAGCCGGAGAACTGCACCGCCGGCCAGCCCTCGAACTGGAGCCTGACGTGCGGCATCCGCTTCATGCGGTCGGCGTAGGCAAGCACGATCGGCGCGTCGAGCCCTTCGAGGAAGAGTTCGACCACCCGGTCGTTCGTGTCGGGGACGATCGTGCACAGTTCTTCGCCTTCCTTCACGTACTGGCCGCCCTGGCCGACGTTCGCAGACACACGGAAGACCGTCCCGTCGCACGGCGCGAGCACGATGCGGGCCTTGAACCGCTCGATGCGGTTGTCGATCTCCTGGATATCCCGCTCGATCGAGAAGAGATTCTGCTCGGCCTTCCGCAGGTTGCTGCGGGCGACGGCGATCGCCGACTGGCCGTTGGCATCGGCCTGCAGCAGCAGCGCCTCCTGGGTGAGCAGGGTGGCCTGCGCCCGCTGGACCTCGGCGATCGCCTTGTCGGTGTCGGTCGATGCCCGGTCGGCCCGCATCCTCGCTTCGTCCCGCGAGAGCTTGCTCTCGAGACCGCCGAAATCCGGGTTGTTGAACAGGTCGTCGAACCGATCGAAGCGGTCCCTCTCGAAGACCTGCGCGAACTCGGCGTTGGCCTTCGACTGGCTGGCCACCTCGATCGCTTTTCGCGCCGCTTCACGGTTCGCCTCCGCCGCCTTGATCGCCGCCTCGCGTGCCGATTCCTGCGCCTTGGCAGCCGCAGTGAGTTCCGCCACCTCGTCGCGGGCGGCCACGAGCCGCTCGGCGAGGAATTGCCGCTGGGCATCGAGCCGTGCGGCGAGGTCAGGATCGTTG
>JBIIOJ010000356.1:0-3207 GCA_044337015.1 Pirellulales bacterium | reverse complement strand
GTCGACCATGTCGCGAGCCGGCGTCTGGTTCGCGATGACGACGGGCCGTTCGGCAAAGGCGACGACGGTGATCGACGCCCCCGGATCGAGCCGGCGGACCGCATCCTCGACGCCGCGACAAACGGCTGGCCACGCCTCGTCGGCGCCGGCGGCGGCCGAGGCGTCGAGCACGAACAGCAGGTCGCCCGCCGGCTGAGACGCCAACCGCGGCGCCACGATGCTCACCTCCAACAGCCTCGCGTTCGGCCGCCCCGAAATCGAGGCCCCCGCGGCGACGCTGACCACCGGGGCGGCGGCAGGGGGGGCCGCCGGCAGGGCGGCAGGGGAGATCGCGGCAAGGACCTCCTCGACCCGCAGGCCGGTGATCGCCTGCCGCAGCCGGTCCCGCCGCAGGCCGCCCGCGGCCAAGAGTTGTTCGACCCGATCGAAACTGTCGGTCCGCCGCGACAGCGGCGGGGAATCCACGGCGAGTGCCCGCGTGAGCGATGGATCGACGAACGGCGACTCGCCGCTGTTCATCTCGAAGGCGAGATCGTAGCCGCGATGGTAGGGCACGAACCGACCGATCGCCGGACGCGTCGCGACGACCTCCAGCGACTCGCCCGCCGAACGGTATGGCTTGCGTCGCTGAGAAGACGACTGGAGGCCGAGCCCGGGAACCGAGACCGGCGCAGCCCTCACCTCCGGCGGCGGCCCGCCCGGAAGCAACGAAGACCCACTATCGCCGGAATCGTCGAATGCGATCCGCGGGCCGTCGGTCCCTTCGCCTTCGGGGAGGTTCGCCGCGTCGGCATCGGCGATCACCTCGACACCACCCTTCCCGGGAATCGACGAATCGGATGGGTTCCCCTCGCCGGCGGGCGGATCGAACTGCCCGAAATCCCGGCCATCGGCGATGACGGTGACGACCGTATCGCGGGGAGCAGCGGAGGACGCGGAGAAGTCGAGGCCGTGCGGAGCCGTCGCGGTCACCCGCGCCAGGGGTGTCGAGAGCCAACGCGACGCGACGACGCTCGCAGCGAACATCGCGACGACGACGGACAGGACGGCCACGACGTTGAACGCATCGCGAGCGACGCCGATCGCCGACCGCACCAAGCGGCTCGGCCGCGACGTGAACCCGGCCGCGGGCCTGGGCGGCTGCCGATCGAGACCGGCGACAACCGCGTCCAGATCGACCGGAACGCGTCGGCCACCCGGTGCGGCGAACGGCCGAATCGACTCCATGCGGCAGGGGACGTCGCGGAGCAGCCGATCGATCGCGTCGTCGGAAAAAAGCTCGACGAGGCCGGGCAGCCGCATGCCGCGGCCTGCCGTTTCACGCAGGAGCGAGTCGATCCGCGGGTCCGCCTCGGGGCGGTGCGACGTCGGTTCCCCGCGGATCTCGAGGTCATCGCGACGCACAGGATCGTCGGGTGAACGACTCATGCTTTCCTCCGCGCAGTGCCGCCGGCATTGCCGCCGCCGCCACCGGAATCACCGTCGCCGGCCTCGACGAGATATTGCCTCAGCCGCGTCCGCCCGCGGCTCACTCGCGAGAGGACCGTCCCGAGCGGCACGCCGAGCATGTCGGCCGCCTCCTGGTGGGTGAGTTCTCCGACCACGACCAGCAGGAGCGTCTCGCGGACCTCGACGGGCAACCGGCCGAGCGCTCGCTGCACATGCGACGAGAGCTCGTCGTCCAACGGATCCGGCGACCGCCCCGCTGCGACGTCGAGGGTTCCGTCCCCCATCGGCAGTTCCCGGACCTGCCGCTTCCGCCACGCATCGGCGACCCGGCGGCGCAGGATCGCCAAGAGCCAGGCCCGTTCGCTCCTGGAGGCATCGAAAAGGTGGCGGCTCACCCACGCGGAGCGGAACGTGTCCTGCACGACATCCTCGGCATCATGGGGGTTTCCGAGCAGCCGGTAGGCGACGCGGTGGAGCACCTGGAGGTGTTCGCCCGCCCAGCGGGCGAACAGGGCCTCCGCCGACGCCACGGCCTGCGAAGATGGATGCTTCTGCGAGGCTGGCACGGCGGACTCCTCCGGTCCCATGAAGGCTTTCGCCGCTTTCTCGGGGAATTATTGCCGCCGTTCCGGCCCCCCTCGGCTCGGCATGCCCCTACTGGGGACGCCGGGCCCCCGACAGCCAGAGCGGCAGCTGCCCGGCAGGGGGCAGCCGGACCACCCTCGCCGACCGCACCCCCGGGCAGGCGAGGACCTGCTGGATCGCCTCCCGGCTCGGCTCCTGGTCGAGCCTGCCCGGTTCCAAGTCAATATTGAGCACACCGATCGCCTCGCCGCCGGGGGCCGTCCGGCCGACCGACATCTGGGCGATGTTGACCCCGAGCCCCCCGAAGGCCGTTCCCACCCTGCCGATGATGCCAGGCACGTCCTGGTGGGTGAACACAAGCAGCGTGCCGTCGAGATACGCCTCGAGCCGGTGCCCCTCGAGCTGCACCAGCCGCGGCATCGAATGGCCGAAGAGCGTTCCCGCGGCACGGTGCACCCGGCCGCCCGAGACGAGATCGACACCGACGACCGAGCTGAACGCCCCGGGATCGGTCCGGCTCTGCTCGACGAGTTCGATGCCCCGCTCCCTTAGCAGCATCTCCGCGTTGACGATGTTGACGTCCTCGATCGCGGCCTCGAGCAGTCCGGCCGCGAAGGCCGACGTGACGAGCCGCGTGTTGCGGGAGGCGATCTCGCCTCGATACGCGATGGAACACGACTTCGGCGGTGCTTCGTCGAGCTGCGCCACGAGCAGCCCGAGCCGCCACGCGAGATCGAGAAACCCACGGACTCCCTCGAGCGCCGCCGGATCGATCGGGCTGGCGTTGACCGAGTGCCTGATCGACCCGGTGGAGAGGAAATCGACGAGCAGCCCGACGCCCTCGACCGCGACCTGCGACTGCGCCTCCTCGGTGCTCGCTCCGAGATGGGGCGTGACTATCACGCCGGGCATCCCGAAGAGCGGCGAGTCGGTGCAGGGTTCCTTCTCGAAGACGTCGAGCGCCACGCCGGCGATGACGCCCCGCGAGAGCCCCTCGGCGACCGCCTTCTCGTCGTAGATCCCGCCGCGGGCACAGTTCACGAGCCGCACGCCCGGCTTGAGGATCTCGAGCTCCCTCATGCCGACGAGGTGCTTCGTATCCTCCGTCAGCGGCGTGTGGACGGTGAGATAATCGACCTGGGGAAGCATGTCTCGCACGCTCTCGATGAGCTC
>JBIIOJ010000354.1:0-3209 GCA_044337015.1 Pirellulales bacterium | reverse complement strand
GAAGAAGCCGAAGACGACGGCGATGGCCAGGCCGGCCGATGCCCGGATGAGGCAGATCCGCAGCTCCTCGAGGTGCTCGCCGAAGGTCATCGTCGAGCTCTTGAAGAGGTCTTCGTCGTCCGGGCGTGCCATCGCGGGTCCTTGCCGTATGCCTGTAATCGATCCACTCGACTTATACTTCACGGCCGGAGAAGGTGCGGCATGCGATCGAAAACTGCAGGAAATGCCCCTGTTGCCGCGTCGCTCGCGGTCGCGATCCTGGTCTGCGGACCGTCGACGCCCGCCGCCGAGGGGCGTCTTCTCTGGAGCACGCCCTCGCAGGTGCGACCGACGGAGTCCGGCGGCGGTCAACCGCCCGAACCGGTCGTCGCCGACGGAATTGTGGCGTGGTCCACGGGCAAGGTGATCCATGCGGTGCGGCTCGACGATGGCACGCCGCTCACGCCTTCCCGCGGGCCGCGTGAATCGACCGCGGTCGTGTCGCTCACGATGCTGTTTCCCGAGGTTGTCCCTCCGCTCGACGCGCGGCTCTCGAGGCCATGCCTGCATGCGGGCAGGCTGTTCGCGACCGTGACCGCATCGGCTCGCGGAGGCGGGCGGGCGGGGCGGCTCTTTGCGATCGACTGCTCGCCGGCGGGAGGAGGACGGATCGAATGGTTCGCAGGCATTCCGTCCGGGGCGGTCGGCTTCGAGAGGCCCCCGTGGGTCGACGGCGAACGCGTGTTCTCGCTCGTCGGGGGCGACGGCGGTCGAGCGACGCCGAGGCTTGCCGCGTTCGACCTCTTCGACGGCCGGCTGCTCGAGACACGACCGGCGACCGAGCACGATCGGCCTCCGGCGGCAGGCCGTGTCGTTCCCGCGGGCCGCGGCCGCTTCGTCGTCGCCACCGAACGCACGATAGAATACCGGACGGAGGAAAACGCCCGTCGGTAGCCCGTCGGTAGACCGGCGGGAACGCGGCCAGAGGCCCGGGACGCGCGCCCAGGAGACTTGTTTTGGACTCGACCCGAGCAATGGTGGCGTCGCTCGCGCCGCGTCTTTTTGATTCGGTCGGGAGGGCTGTCGTCGGGCAGCGAGAGGTGCTCGAGCAGCTGCTCGTCACGATCCTCTGCCGCGGCCACGTGCTCCTCGAGGGGGTGCCCGGCCTTGCGAAGACACTCATGGTGCGGTCGCTCGCCCGCGGGCTCTCGCTCGACTTCGGCAGGGTACAGTTCACGCCCGACCTCATGCCGGCCGACATCACCGGCACCGACGTGCTCGACGGCGACGCTTCGGGCGTGCGGCGTCACCGGTTCGTGGCCGGCCCGATCTTCTGTCAGCTGCTCCTCGCGGACGAGATCAACCGCTCGCCGCCGAAGACGCAGTCGGCCCTGCTCGAGGCGATGCAGGAGGGGCAGGTGACCGTCGGCGGCACGACCCACGCGTTGCCGCAGCCGTTCCTCGTGCTTGCAACGCAGAATCCGATCGAGCAGGAGGGCACCTATCCGTTGCCCGAAGGGCAGCTCGACCGGTTTCTCGCGATGGTTCGTGTCGACTACCCGACGCCGAAGGACGAACTCGAGATCGTCCGCCGCACGACCGGCTGCGACGACGCCGACGTGACCGCCGTCGTCACGGCCGAAGAGCTTGAGGCGGCCTCGCGGTTCGTCAGGGCCGTCCCGATGGCGGAGCACGTGATGGCTGCCTGCGTCGATCTCGCTCGCGCGACCCGCCCCCGCGACGCCATGGCTCCCGAGTGGATCTCGGGAATGGTCGAATGGGGCGCCGGGCCGAGGGCGAGCCAGAGCCTCGCGCTCGCCGCGAAGGCCCGTGCGGCGGTCGTCGGCAAGCCCTGCGTCGAACTGGCCGACGTGGTCGCGATGGCCCATCCCGTGCTCCGTCATCGGATCGTCCTGTCCTTCGAGGCCCGGGGCGAGGGCGTGACCACCGACGCGATCCTCGACCGGCTGCTCGGCGAGATGCGGCCGCGGTGGCACCCTCTGGCATGATCCGGTTCCTCGATCCTGCGATGCTGCTTTTTTGCATGGCGGCGGCGGTGCCGCCGATCGTCGCGTGGCTCGGCCGCCGCGGCGAGGCCATCCGTGAGTGGGCGGCGATGGAGATCCTCGCGCGGGCCGCCGGCCGCAGGGCGTTCCGCCGGCGGTGCGTCGATTGGCTCGTCGTGGCGATGCGGTGTGCGATGCTGCTTGCGGTCGCGTTCGCGGCCGCGAGGCCTGTCCTCGAGCCGGCCGATGCAATCTCAGGTCCCGCGGGGAACGAGGCCGCGGCGAGGGAGAGGCGGGCGATCGTCGTCGGCGAGGCGACCGCGGTCGTCGCGGCGATCGAGTCGGCTGCGCCGGCGCTCGCTCCGGTGCGCTCGATCGAGGCAATGCGGCTCGATGAGGAGCCGTTCGAATCGGCGTCGCTCGTCGTGCTCGCCGACGGGGTCGTGCCGAGTGCGGCCGCGGCGGGTAGGCTCCGTCGATTCGTCGAACAGGGGGGCGGCGTCGCCGTGCTCCTCGGCCCGCGGAATGCGAACAGCGAGGCGGTGATCGATCCGCCGGCCCGCCAAACCATCCGCCTCACGGCGACGGTCGAAGGGGAGCCGGAGATGGACCTCGCCGGACCGACCGTCGGGCGGATGGCGAAGCTCGTCGCCGGGCAATCGATCGCCGGCATCATTCCCGATGTAGTGGCCTTGCCGAACGGTCCGCCTGTCGTGCTCGCGCGGGCCGTGCCATCCGGGGATCCGCTTGCCATTCGCCTCGGTGCGGGCTCCGGGGCCGTGGGGATCGTCGCCGTGCCGCTTGCGATCGAGGGCTGGTCGGGTGGTGGCTGGGCTGCGAGCCTGCCGCCCGCTTCCGCGGACGCTCTGGACTGGAGCGATCTGCCGGCGTGGCCGGCCTTCCTGCCGTTCGTCGAGCGAACGATCCTTCCACTGGCGGCCGCCCGCGGCGTCGTGGGCGGCGGCCACGGGTCGGAACGATTTGGGTCGGGGGTCGCCGCATGGCTGGCCGGCTGGAATCTCTCGGGGGCGGCGATCGTGATCGCGATCGTGCTCGTTCTCCTCGATCCGCTCGCGGCGCGTTTGGCGAGCCCGAGCAGTCGTCGCCGCGGGCTTTCGGTTAGGTCGCTGGCCGCGGTCGCTGCGCGGGTGGTGGCGATCGCGATGCTCGTCGTCATGCTCTCGGGCGTGAGCGTCCCGCCGGAAGGCCTGTCCGGTGAGGCAG
>JBIIOJ010000353.1:0-3212 GCA_044337015.1 Pirellulales bacterium | reverse complement strand
GGACACGTCGAGCCTAACCCGCTGGTGGGGGCGGTCGTGCTCGCGGCCGACGGCCGCGTCGTCGGCACGGGCTGGCATGCCGCGTTCGGCGGCCCGCATGCGGAGGTGGCGGCGCTCGCCGCCGCCGGTGCTGCGGCCCGCGGGGCGACGCTCTGCGTGACGCTCGAGCCTTGCTGCCACCACGGCAAGACGCCCCCCTGCACCGCGGCGATCGTCGCTGCCGGCATCGCCCGGGTCGTGGTCGCCACCGGCGATCCGTTTCCGGCGGTGGCGGGCCGCGGCATCGCCGCGCTGCGGGAAGCCGGGATCGTCGTCGAGACGGGCGTACTCGATGCCGAGGCGCGCCGCCTGATCGCGCCGTTTCGCAAACTCGTCGAGACAGGTACTCCCTGGGTGATCGCCAAGTGGGCGATGAGCTTCGACGGCCGGCTGGCCGCTGCGCCGGGTGGCGACCGGTGGATCAGTTCGCCCGAGTCGCGGGCCATCGTCCACGCCCTCCGCGGCCGGATCGACGCCATCGCCGTGGGCATCGGCACGGTGCTGGCCGACGACCCGCTGCTCACGGCACGGCCCCCGGGCCCGCGACGGCCCCTGCGGATCGTGCTCGATTCCCGCGCCCGGCTGCCGCCGACCGCCGCGCTCGTCCGCACGGTGCACGAAGCCCCGGTCCTCGTCGCCGCGGGGCCGGCTGCCGGGGCCGACCGCGTGGCCGCTTTGCGGGCTGCGGGCTGCGAGGTCTGGCAGTCCGCGGCCGAGTCGCGAATCGATCGCCTGCGCGAGCTGCTCGCGGAGCTGGGCCGCCGCCGCCTGACGAACCTGATGGTCGAAGGCGGGGCCGAGGTGCTGCGGACGTGGTTCACGGCCGGCGCAGTGGACGAGATCCAGGCCTTCGTGGCGCCGCGGGTCGTCGGGGGCGACGCCGCCTCCCTGCCGCTGCTGCCGGAGGTTCCCGACTGCGACGTCGAAGAGGTGGCCCTGCCGGGGGGCGACATCCTGATCCGCGGACTCGTGACCGGGCGCAGCGCGGTATAAATGGAGGCGACCGACCTCTGCCCGATGGTGTAACGGTAGCACAAGGGATTTTGGTTCCCTTTGTCTAGGTTCGAATCCTAGTCGGGCAATTTTCTCGGGGCCGTCCGACCTGGCCGTGGGGCGGGATTGCCGCACGCCCGAACCTCTCGTCGGGAACTTTCGGTCCTCGTCGAGGGCCTTGCGGCGGCGTTTCGCCGGCGCTAGACTCTTCTTTGAGCGGAACCATTTCGTTTCGCCGTCTTTGTAGGAACCGCTCGTGAACCGTTGATCGTCGCCGTGCTCGTCGACGATCTCCCGATGCCCGCGTGACCGGCCCCCGATGTGGCCCACGCGTTTTTTGGTCTGCATCGTGTTCACCAGCCCTTCGTCGGTCGCCCCCGCGGGCCAGACCGCCCTTCCGGAGTTCCTCATGCATCGCGCCTCGACCAGCCTGTTCGCCGCCGCCGCCCTCGCCTGTGCATCGCTCGTCGCCATCGCTCGGGGCGAAATGGTGTATGTCACCAGTTTCACCACCGGCGAGATCGTCAGGTATGACGCCGCCGATCCGGCCGGCACCAGGACGGTGCTCTCCGGTTCGGGATCGCTCACCAAGCCATCCGCCCTGGCCTTCGGCCCCGACGGAAACCTGTATGTCGGCGAGAGCGGCGACGGGGCGACCGTCACTCCGCGGATCGCGAGGTTCGATCTGGAAACCTCCACGCTCTCCACCGTCGTCGCGCTCGGTGACGTCGATGTGATTCCGGGAAGCCTGGTGTTCAAAGGCAACGATTTGCTCGTGGGCCGCAATCCCTTCTTCAGCGACACCGGCGCGATCATCAAGGTGGCAAACGCCACCGGAGGCACCGTTTCCGTCGCCGATTACACCTCCGGCGGAGACCTCGCCAGCAGCCCGGGGCTGGCGCTCGCAGCCGACGGTTCGCTGTACGTGAGCGACCAGACCTACAACTTCGGCACCGGTGTGGCGAGCGGGCCAGTGAAGCGATTCGACGCCGCCGGAGCGTACGTCGGCGAAGTGATCGCCAGTGGCTCGAGCGGCCTCGCGGGCCCGACCGGTCTCGTGATTTCCGGCTCGACGCTCTACACGGCGAGCATCATGGCTGGCACCGTCCTGCAGACGAACCTCGGCACGGATTTCACGCAGCCATTCGCCAACTCGGGCGGCGCCTTCGAGGTCGGGTCGCTCGCCCGCCTGGCCGACGGCAGCCTCCTCGCCGGCAGCCCGTCGGGCTCCGGGGCCATCTACCGCTTCGGCGCCGACGGCACGCTGCTCGGTACCTATGCCTCCGGACTCGGCCAGATCGGTGGCATCACCGTGGCGCCGGTGCCAGAGCCTTCGACGATCGCCCTGGCAGTCATCGGCGGGATCGCGGTGGCCGCCCGCCTCCGCCGGCGGAGCCGCCCGCGCGCATGACACGGCCTCGCCGCGGCGTCACGCTCGTCGAGCTGCTCGTCGTCATCGCCATCGTCGCCGCGCTCGTCGCCGTGCTCCTCCCGGGCGTGCAGGCGGCCCGCGAGGCGGGCCGCCGCTCCCACTGCACCAACAACCTCCGGCAGCTCGCCCTCGCGGCGATGAATCACGAGTCGGCTCGCGGCCGATACCCGATCGGCGCCGAGTCCCGGCAGTGGAGTGAGCGGCCGGACTTTCCGCACCAGTTCTTCCGCTGGTCGCTGCTCGCCCACCTGGCGCCCTTCTACGAGGAGGAGCGGCTGCTCCGCGGCCTCGACCTCACGGTGCCGCTGTACGTCGGCCTCGCACCCGACGCCATCGCGCCGCAGAACAAGCCGATCGTCGGCGTGAAGGTGCCGCTCTTCCTCTGCCCGAGTGACCGGATGGCGGCGGTCTCGGCCCTCTTCGGTCCCACCAACTACGGCGGCTGTGCCGGCAGCGGCGCCGGTGGCGGCACTCCCTTCGATGCCGACGGCCTGTTCTTCATCAACTCGCGTGCCAGGACCCAGGACGTCACGGACGGCCTTTCGAAGACGGTCGCCTTCTCCGAGAGCGTGCTCGGTGAAGGGCCGATCGCAGGCCGGACCGCGGCGGGGATTACGGCGGCGACCGGCTACGGATTCGTGTTCACAACGCCGCTCTCCGCAGCCGCATGCGGCCGGCCGTTCTACTACAACTTCACCGACCTGCGCGGCTTTTCCTGGGCCAACGGCGAGTATCGGACGACCCTCTA
>JBIIOJ010000352.1:0-3224 GCA_044337015.1 Pirellulales bacterium | reverse complement strand
TCGTTTCGCTGGTATTGCTGACGCTTGAGCGTCACCATGCCGGCGTTGTACATGTTGAGCACGCCGGGAAGTTGGAAGAGGCCCGTATGCATGAGCGGAGTCGTGCTGGTCACGTCCCGCAGCGTCGGCGTGCGAAAGCGGCCCGTGTCTTCGATGTCGCCGGTGACGGCCCGGCGGCCGACGTCCTCGTTTCTCCTGCCGTAGAAGCTCAGCCCCAGGTCGTGGAAGCGGCCGTCGCTGAAGGTGGGGCCATGATGACAGTTCATGCACCTCGCTTCGCATCGGAAGAGATCGAGCCCCAAAACCTCCGCATCGGCAAGGGCCGAGGAATCCCCTCGGAGAAATTCGTCGAATCGAGACCGTCCGGAGACGATCGTCCGCTCGAAGCAGGCAATGGCCTGGACCACCGATGCGAACTCGATCGGCCGGCCCGGAAAGGCGTCTTGGAACCGTTTCCGGTAGGTCGGGCTGCTAGCGAGAAAGCGGACGACCTGCTCGGGATGGGCGGCCATCTCGGAAGGATTCGCGATGGCTTGCTCCGCCTGCTCCTCGAGGCTCGTTGCCCGCCCATCCCAGAAGAGGCTCGACTGGAAGGCGGCGTTGCGGATGGTCGGCGTGTTTCTCGGCGGGGAACGTCCCGGAGGTTGGCTGACGGGGCGGCCATCCGCCCAGCCGAGGCTCGGCTCGTGGCAGGAGACGCAGGCCATCTTCCCACCGACCGAGAGCCGCGGGTCGAAAAAAAGCGTCCGCCCCAGTTCCGCCTTGGCATGGCTGAATGGGTTCGACTCCGGGTGTTGGACAGGCGGCAGGAGCCCGATCTCCTGCCAGTCGATCTCCGGATCGACATGGGGCTTCGGCCAGCCCGCGTGATCGCCGCGATAGATCGACCGCAACCGGACGGCCAAGGCGGCCCGTTCGGTCGCCGAACGATCCGGCCGCGGCAACGGTTTTTCGGGGTCGGAAAGGTCGGCCGCGGCGGCGAGTTGCAGGACGAGCGCCATCCGGAGCACGAAAGAGAGCATCGCCACTGCGAGCCATCGTCCCCTCGGGAGCGAGAGATGAGCGGATCGAGATGTGGACCACGGGGCAGCCATCGGTTCGAAGCGTCAGGGGGTGAAGGCGGCGTCGCCCGCCTGGATCGTGAGTTTGGCCGCGACGACGTCGGCCGCCGTCGATTCATCGAGAAAGGCCGCTGCGCCGTCGGCGAAAAGCACCGCAGCGACTCCGGAGTGCAGGCCGTAGATCCCCCAGTCATTCGTGGCGTTGATCAGCCGCGGGCCCGGCGACAAGTACTGGTCGGCGGGATCCGTCCGCGATGCGTCACGCCGGAATCCGCGGATGGCGAACTGGTTGGTATCGGCCCAGCCGCACTGGCCGACGTACTTGTTCGTCGGACTCGATGCGAGCCCGGAGCCGGGGCTCATCGCGCCGAAGGCCCAGACCTGTGGCCTTCCTCCGCACTCGACGATCGCGATGCTTTTCGACGTGCCATCGGTGATCTCCCGGATCCGCCGCCCTTTCTCACCCGGCCTGATCGCGACCTTGAAGAATCCGTCTATCGCCCCCGGCTTCGGATAGGAAATCGTCGCCGGCGTGTTCCACAGCGTGCTGCTCGGGCCGGAGGAACCGGCGTAATCCGCGACCGCTGCTCCCCAGGCCGGGCTTCCCGTCTTGAATCGCGGGTGGTCGCGCCTCCCCTCCAAGTTCGCCGAGGGGCAGACCATGAACGGCACCACCGTCTGCACGGCCTCCCTGTTCCGCTCGTCGTTGCAGGCGACCGTGAAGTCGTAGTTGCCGGCGAGCGGGTTCTCGTCGATGAAGGGGAGAATTTGAGCCGTCCAGTAGAAGCGGGCGCCGTTGCCGGTGACGGCGGTGGGAAAGAATCCTTTTGCGGCCTCGTGATGATGCAGGCCGACACCGATCTGCCTAAGGTTGACGAGGCATTGCGTGCGGCGGGACGACTCGCGGGCCAATTGGATGGCCGGCAGCAGCAGGGCGACCAGGCCGGCGATGATCGCCACGACGACGAGAATCTCGACGAGTGAAAAGCCGTGCCGGATGCCGCGTCGACCGATCACTCCGGCCCCTCGCCGTCAAGGGCCGCCCTGACGCCGTCGCGGGCATTCCTCCAGTAGGTCTTCACCGTCCGCTCCGAACAGCCGAGCATGCCGGCGATCGTCCGCTGGTCGGCTCCCATGTACCAGACGAGTCGAAACACCTCCCGCTGTTCGGGGGAAAGCCGATCGATTGCCGCGTGGAACCGCTCCCAGCGGTCGAGGGGTTCTTCCTCCACCTCGGCGCTGTCGATGAATCGCCGCTCGCCATCGGCATCCTGGTAGACGTTCGTTCCGCGGTTGGCCTCGTAGGAGGAGGCGGCGGAGTACCGCCGGGCCAGATCGACGAGTTCACGATGAATCTGGGTCGCGCCAAGGGCCATCAGCGACCTGGGGGATTCCCCTGCCGTGGCCATCTGGCCAATCGCCCGGTGCAGCCGCAGGATCGCGCCTTGGAACACATCGTCAGTGTCGTCGAAGCGCCGCACGACCGGGTACCGGCGGAGCAGTTTGTGGGTCAGATGCCGCAGCCTCTCGGCGCAGGCCTCGACAAGCCGGTCCCTCACCGAAAGGTCGCCTTCGGCGAGCCGTGCGAGGGTTTGCACCAAGGGAGGGTCAGCGTCCACTGCAATGTCCTCCGTCCACCCGTTGTTGGAGAAAGCTTAGGGATTTTTGTGAAAAAATAAATTCGAGGCGTCGGCATTTCCCCTCGGGGAGATTTCTTTCGCCAAGAGGGGGTAAGGAGATTCCCCTCATGGCACGCGTCCCTGTAACCGTCGTCGGAGAACTCGTTTCCGTCGTCGGCGAGATCGAACGCCCGCACGAGATTCTGGGATTGATGTCCGTGGAACGCGACCCCGTCGCGATCGTCGCCGCAGCCCTCGCGAAGCTCCGGGTGATTCGGTCTTCGAACGGCAGCGAGGTCACGGTTCGCAGAACGGTTGAAGCGGTCGTCATTCAGGCGAGGGACCAGTTGCTCGCGAAGGCGTTCCTTCAGTTCACCGACGATTTTCCGGAGACGAACCCGACGGCGGTCGGGGCGGAAGCGACCTCTGGCAAGGGGATAGCCCACCGGGATTGACCAATTCCAACGAATTGATACAACCCCCGAGCGTAGGGGTCAATCTGCGTTTTTCAGCCCTCTTCCGGAAATGCTAATGCCCGCAGCCG
>JBIIOJ010000351.1:0-3239 GCA_044337015.1 Pirellulales bacterium | reverse complement strand
TCACCGAGCGGCACGGCTCGCTGCTCGTCTTTGACGAGGTGATGACCGGCTTCCGGCTGGCGTATGGCGGAGCGCAGGAGGTTCTCGGCGTGAAGCCCGACCTCACGACGCTCGGCAAGATCGTCGGTGGCGGCCTGCCGCTGGGCGCCTACGGGGGGAGGCGGGACGTGATGGATCACGTGCTGCCCGCGGGGAAGGTTTTCCAGGCGGGCACGCTCTCCGGAAACCCGCTTGCCGTCGCCGCCGGCACCGCCACGCTCGACGAGCTGCGGGAGAACCCGCCCTACGAGCGACTGGAGCGGCACGGGGCGAGGCTCGAGCAGGGCTTCCGAGAGGCCGCAGACCGGACCGGCATCCCGGCCTGGATCGCAAGGCAGGGGAGCATGATGACGATGTTTTTCCAGCACGGACCGCAAACCGTTCCCGTCACCGGCTGGAAGACCGCCTCACAGAGCGACACGGGCCGCTACGGCCGGTTCTTCTGGGGCATGATCGACCGGGGGGTGTATTTGCCGTGCAGCCAGTACGAAGCGCTCTTCTACTCGTCGGCCCACACCGACGCTGACATCGAGCACACGATCGCCGCTGCCGAGGACACGCTGCGATCACTCTGCTGAGGGCTCCGTTCCTTCTGCTGAAGGCTCCGTTCCTTCTGCTGAAGGCTCCGTTCATCGCAGGTGGAAATCGACGACGAGAGGCAGGTGGTCGCTCGCCGCCTTTGACAGGCTCGTTTTCACGATCCGGGCGTGACGCACGTCGAGCGGTCCCCGCACGAACGCCTTGTCGAGCGATCCGATCGCAAGCCACGACGGGAACGAGCGAAACCGGCTCACGGGGCTCGTGACCTGCGAGAAGCCGCTCGCGGCGAGCAGCCCCTCCGAGAGCGTGTTGCGCCAGTCGTTGAAGTCGCCGACGATCACCGTCGGCAGCCGGTCGGCCGCGCGAAAGAGCATGTGGCCGAGCAGCCGCGTGATCTGCCAATGCCGCTCGTGCTCCGCGAGGCCGAGGTGGGTGTTCACGAGATGGAGTGGTCCCTCGGGCGTGTCGACGAGGATGAGCTGCGCCCCGCGGGACTTCCGCGAGCCGAGCCGGAGGGTCACCCGGTGACGGCTTTGCACCGGCCAGCGGGAGAGCACGAGGTTGCCGTAGGTGCCGTCTCCCACATGGACGTTCGGCTGGAAGACGGAGTGGCAGCGGAAGTAGCCCGCGAGCAACCGCGGCTGGTCGTCGAACCGGCTTCGACGGACAAGCCGGTCGACCTCCTGGAGGCAGACCAGATCGGGGTTCTCCGCCTCGATGCAGTCGATGATCCGCGCGAGCGAGTAGCGGCGGTCGCGGCCGCCGATGCCCTTGTGGATGTTCCAGCTCAAAAGCCTCATGGTTCGTATTCTGCCAGAGTCGTGCGTGGTACGCTTTCCGCATGACGTCCCACGATGACATCCGCATCGGCACGCTCGTCCCGGCGCACGATCGCACGTCCGATCTTGTCGCACAGCTTCTGCCGCACGGATTCGAGTCGTTCCAGGTCTCCTTCGGCCGGTCGCTTGGCGACTTTCCGCTCGAGAGGCTTGCGGAGTCGTTGCGGCGCACGCTCGACGCGTGCGAGCCGCCGGCGGGATCGGTGCGGCCGGTCGTCAGCTCGATCGGCGTCTACGGCAACCCCCTCACGAGCCCGGAGACCGTGTGGGACTGGGAGCGGCTCATCGACGCGGCAGGCTCGTTCGGCTGCGATGTCGTCTCCGGATTTACGGGACGGATTCCCGACCGCCCCGTGCCCGAGTCGCTGCCGAGATTTCGCGAGGTGTTCACCGCGCTCGCCCGGCGGGCGGAGGATATGGGCGTGCGGATCGCCTTCGAGAACTGCGACAAGCGGGGCAACTGGGATCGCGGCGACTGGAACATCGCCCACGCCCCTCGGGCCTGGGAGATGATGTTCGGCGAGGTGGAGAGCCCCGTGCTCGGTCTCGAGTGGGAGCCCTGCCACCAGATCGTGAGCTTCGCCGACCCGCTGCCGCAGCTGCGGCGCTGGGCCCAACGCATCTGGCACGTGCACGGGAAGGATGCGACCGTGCTCTGGGACGTGATCCGCGACCACGGCATCCGCGGCGGCGTGCCCTACGTGCACCACCGCACACCCGGGTTTGGCGACACGAACTGGACGGATCTCATCGGCACGCTGCGAATGGCAGGCTGGCGGGGCGCGATCGACATCGAGGGGTTCCACGACCCGGTCTACCGAGACGCGCTCGAGACGACCGGGCAGGTGGCGGCCCTCGAGCATCTCAAGCGATGCCGCGGCGGCCGATTCATCCCGAACGTGTACTGAATACGACGTGTACTGAATACATGGAGCCTTTCCTCGAGGAAGCGTGGCGGTGGTGGCTGCAGTTGTGGCCGCATATGGTCGCCATCGCGCTCCTCGCGGTGAACATCTTCTCTTCGGCCCATGCGATCCTCACGAAACGCGACACCCGCAGCACGATCGGCTGGGTGGGGCTCATCTGGCTCTCCCCGTTCTTCGGCGACGTCGCCTACTGGCTGCTCGGCGTGAATCGCATCCGCTCGCGGGCGACCCAACTGCGGGCCGGCGGCTTTCGCATCGAGCGGGAGCTCGCCGAGGCGGCGGCCTCGACCGCGAGGATCGATAGCGTGCTCGGGCCCGATGGCTCGCCGATGCGGTCGCTTTCGGAGCTCGTCGGCCGCACGACGGGACGGTCGCTCCTCGACGGCAACCTCATCGAGCCGCTCGTGGGGGGCGACGAGGCCTACCCGCGGATGCTCGCGGCGATCGACGAGGCCACCGAAAGCGTCGCGGTGGCGAGCTACATCTTCGACAACGACCCGACCGGCCGTATCTTCGCCGACGCGCTTGCCCGCGCGGCGGCACGGGGGGTGGCGGTGCGGGTGCTCATCGACGGAATCGGTTCGAGCTACACCTTCCCGTCGATCGTCGGCAGGCTCACCCGCGAGGGCGTCCGCGTGGAGCGGTTCCTGCCGGCCGCGGTGCCGATCTATTTCCCCTACTCGAACCTTCGCAACCACCGGAAGATAACGGTGATCGACGGACGGATCGGCTTTACCGGCGGCCTCAACATCCGCGACGGCTGCTGGCTCTCGCGAAATCCTCGCCACCCGGTCCGCGACATGCACTTCCAGCTCCGAGGCCCCGTCGTCGCGCAGCTGCTCGAGGTGTTCGTCGAGGACTGGGCGTTCGCCTGTGGCGAACAGCTCACGGGCAC
>JBIIOJ010000350.1:0-3248 GCA_044337015.1 Pirellulales bacterium | reverse complement strand
CTCGGCGACGGGGAGGTCTGGAGGCTTTTCTCATCGCTCTTCCTCCACGCCAGCGGCGACCACCTGCTCGGCAACATGGTCGTGCTTTTCATCGTGGGCATCGCCTGCGAGCATGCGTTCGGGCCGCTCACGATGCTCGGCATCTACCTGGCCTCGGGAGCCGCCGGCGGGCTGGCCACTGCAGCGATCGACCCGATGCCGACCGTCGGCGCGTCGGGGGCGATCTTCGGCCTCATGGGCTGCCTGATCGCGATGCTCGCGAGACGGCGGCGGATTGTCCACGTGCGGGATGGAAGGATCGCGATTGTCGTCGCGCTCTGGGCCGCGTGGCAGCTCGTCATGGGCTTCGCGAGCCCGATCGTGGCCAACTTTGCGCATCTCGGGGGTTTCGTGGCAGGCGGCGTTCTCGGCTGGGTTATCATGCCCCGGCTGCTCGCGGTCGCATCGCCGGCCGCAGAACTCCTGCCATGAACCGTCGCTCCCGCAAGAAGCTCGACGATACGCCGACGATCCCCCCGCGGGATCCCCCGGCGCCCTGCCGGCAGTGGGGCGACGGGCTCGAGCCGCAAGCGGTCGAACAGATGCGGCAGGCGACGCTCCTCCCGGTCGCCGTCGCGGGGGCGCTCATGCCCGACGCCCACCTCGGCTACGGCCTGCCGATCGGGGGCGTGCTGGCGACGGAGAACGCGGTGATCCCCTACGCCGTCGGCGTCGATATCGCCTGCCGGATGAAGATGACGGTGCTCGACCTGCCCGTGACATGGCTCGAATCTCACCGCGACCAGCTCGTTCTCGCCCTCGAGCGCGAGACACGGTTCGGCATGGGGTCGCAGTTCGGCACGCGGAGCGACCCAGACCGCACGCCGCCGCGGGAGCACGAGGTGCTCGACGACGACTGGGATGTCTCCCCCGTTACGAGACATTGCAAGGACAAGGCGAGGGTCCAGCTCGGGACGAGCGGCAGCGGCAACCACTTCGTTGAGTTCGGCACGTTCACGTTGGCGGCGGAGCACGCTGCGGGCCTCGGCCTCCCGGCGGGGGCTCACCTCGCGCTGCTGTCCCATTCCGGCTCGCGAGGCACCGGTGCGGCGGTCTGCGACCACTACTCGAAGGTCGCGATGAGCCGCTGCGACGGGCTGCCCCGCGAGATGCGGCATCTCGCTTGGCTACCGCTCGATTCCCATGAGGGGCGGGAGTATTGGGAAGCCATGAACCTCATGGGCCGCTACGCGGCCGCCAACCACGCCGTCATCCACCGCCACATCGCCCGCCGGCTCGGCGCCGAGGTGCTCATCGACGTCGAAAACCACCACAACTTCGCCTGGGAGGAGACGCACGAGATCGACAGCGTGGAGCGTCGCGTGATCGTCCACCGCAAGGGAGCGACGCCGGCGGCCGACGGCGTGCTCGGCATCATCCCAGGCTCGATGGCCTCCCCGGGGTTTCTCGTCCGCGGCAGGGGCGTGGCCGCCTCGCTCCACTCGGCGAGCCACGGGGCCGGCCGCCGGATGAGCCGCACGAAGGCCCGCGAGACCTACCGCTGGCCACACGTCCGCGGCCTGCTCCGCGAGCGTGGGGTCGAACTCTTGAGCGCCGGGATCGACGAGGTGCCCCATGCCTATAAGGACATCCACGAGGTCATGGCCGCGCAGGCCGACCTCGTCGAGTCGCTCGGCCGGTTCGACCCGCGGATCGTGAAGATGGCGCCGGAAGGGGAGAGGCCCGAGGATTGACGGGTGTCACTCCGCCAGAATATCACTCCGCCACAATGTCACTCACCCACAACGTCGCCGGCGGCGGGCGTCACGATCGCCTTGATCACCTCCGGGGGCACGTCGGGGGAAAGCGTCTCGACGTGGCCATCGAGGAAGGCCGCGATGAAAAGTCCGCCCGGCCGGCGGTCTATTCCGAGGCCGTCGAAGGGCTTGTCGGGATCGAAGGCGAGGTCTTCCGGCTTCGTCCAGGGGACGGCCCTTTCAGCGGAAACCTCGACGACCGCGAGGGTCTTCGACGTTCCGTCGGAGATGTCGCCGAGCTTCAGCCCCTCCACGTCCTTCGGGAAGGCGGTCTTCTCGCCGCGACGCAGTTGGAACGTCGTCAGCCCGGCGGCCCCCTGTTCTGTCAATCCGGGATCCTGGAACACCTGCGGCATGAGCGGGACGAGCTTCTTGTTGTGCTCGCTGTCCCACGGCTCGTCGAGCCGGAACTGCTCGTAGAGGGCCTGCTCCTCGAGGTAGGGAAGCATCGCGACCCGCCAGCTCAAGAGCGGCTTCCCCTGCTTGTCGCAAATGGCTGGCGCGGGCAGGCGTCCCTGGGCGTTCTCGTGGATCAGCAGCGAGAGCACGATCTGCCTGACGTTGTTCATCGCCTGCGTGCGGCGGGCCGCCTCCCGCGCCGACTGCACGGCCGGCAGCAACAGCCCGACGAGAATCGGCGCTGACATCGGCGCACCGCCGACGAGGCCACCGCCGCTCGAAAGCGGTCCGAGCGGCACCGTCGAGGTCGAATCGAACAGGATTCCGCCGTCCGCTCCCGGCACTTGCCGGATCACCGTGACACTCGGCCGCACGTTCGGCATCACGGCCGACGCGGCGGGCAGTTCAGGCATCCGCATGGCGATCTGCTGCTGTGCAAGCCCCGCCTCCACGAGCGGCGCTCCCATTTCGTAGAGGCTGAAGAGCGTCCCCATGAGGGCCGATGGCTCGAGGTAGCCGACCATCGCCTCGCCCCCCGCCGCCATGGCTCGCTTCACCTCGGGCACCGCGTCGAGGCCCTCGTCGTTCGGCCCCCGGGAGAGCAGCGTCTTCATGAGCTGCGGCGAGGCCGTCACGATGAGCCGGTCCTTCGCGAGGCACCAGCTCGGCGTGACAGGCAGGGGCGCGGCTCCGCCGGCCTTGAGGCAATGGATCGTCTGGCCGTTGTAGTCGACCTTCCGGATGGCGATTCCCCCCTCCCCGGCCGCGGCGACGGCCATCCCGAGCAGCCGCTCGTGGGCCTTCTCGAAAGCGGCCCGGTCGTCGAGCGACACCTGGAGTGCGATGGCCGGAATCAGCCCGCCGCCGGGGGCGATGCAGAAACTCCACTCGCTCCCGAGCGGCTCGAGAACATCCTTCGAGATGTTCATCCCGAGCACGCCGCCGAGCTGCTCCAGCCCCTGGCGTGCCGTCGCCGCCTGGGGGTCGAGCCGCTCGGCGAAATCCATGCCCCAGTCAACCGATTTCGCGAGATCGAGCTTGAACAACTGCGCC
>JBIIOJ010000349.1:0-3269 GCA_044337015.1 Pirellulales bacterium | reverse complement strand
GGTTCCGCCGAGATCGGCGGTGGTGCGGGAAGCTGCGTCCGGCGGAACGCCGTCCGCGTAGACGATCTCGACGCGGCCGATCGTGATCGAGTCGCCAGCATCGAGCCTACGGTCGCCGGTAACCGCAGCAGCGGCCCTGACCGCAGCTGCACCCATGGCCGCCGCCCTGATGAGCGTGCCATTGCGGCTCTGCAGGTCCCGGAGCGTCCAGCCGTCGGCGGCCTCGAAGATCTCCGCGTGGAACCGGCTCGCCCGCTCGTCGTGGAGGACAACGTGGTTGGTGGGAGCCCGGCCGAGCGTCAGCCGCTGGCCCGGCACGAGGGGAACGACCGAGTTGCCGGAAACCGGATCGCGAACGACGAGATGAGCGTTTCCTTCTGGCACTTCGCCATCTTCCCCGCTTGAAAAAAGGAGCCGAAATTGAAATTGATGAGAAAAGGGTGGAGAACTAGCATTCTATCGAGGTTTCCTCCCCGGTGACACTCGGAGCGTCCAGCCCATGTGTGGCATTCGACCGGCCCGTGTTTTCTCCGCCCTCGCGATCTGTATCCTCGTCGTCCCCCCGGCGAGGGCCCAGTTCGGTGGTGCCGGCGGCTTCGGCCGCGGGTCCGTCGGCGGCATCTCGATCGACGCCGACGGGATCGTGACGACGCTCGCACCGAAGGCTTCGGAGTCGCTCGCGGCGGAGCGGCGGCAGTTGCTGTCGGCGAGCCCGATCGCCGGCCGGGAGAAGTCGGGCCTGCGGAAAGTCTCGCTTGCGCGTCTCTGCGAGCGGTTGAAGCAGGCCTTGAACCAGGAAAATGCACCGAAGGCCGAGGCGGAGCTCGTGGATCTGCTGCTGCTCGGGGGACTCGAGCGGATCACGCACGTGCTCGTCGATCCGGAGCGGAAGGACATCGTTCTCGCCGGCCCGGCCGACAGGGGTATCGTCGACGGACAGGGCAACGTCGTCGCGGCGGGATCGGGCAGGCCGCTCATGCGGCTCGAGGATCTCGTCATCGCGATGGCGTCGATCGATCGGGCGAGGGATGGCGGCATCCGCTGCTCGATCGATCCGACCCCCGACGGCCTCGCGAAGCTGCAGGCCTTCCTGGCGGGCCAGCGGACGATCGGCCCCGACCCTGACGCGATCCTGCGGTCGATGGAGCAGGCGCTCGGCATGCAGACGGTGAGCGTCGGCGGGGTGCCCTCCGACAGTCGTTTCGCGCAGGTGCTCGTCGCTGCCGACTACAAGCTCAAGCGGATCGGCATGGGGCTCGAGCCCTCCGGTGTGCGCGAGGTGCCGAGCTACCTTTCGATGGTGCCGTCGGCGTCCGCAAACTCGGCGATGCCCCGGTTCTGGCTCGAGCCGTCGTACGATCCGGTGGTCCGCGACGCCGACGAACTCGCCTGGAGCTTCTCTGGCCGGTCGATGAAGTGCTTGAGCGAGGCCGATGCGTTCAACGGCCGGGCCGTCGATCGCGGCAAGGCTCCGGCCGACCCGATCGCCGCCAAGTGGTGCGGCCAGTTCTCGGCCAACTACGACAAGCTCGCCGCGAAGCACCCGATCTTTCGCGAGTTGGACAACTGCGTCGATCTCGCGGTCGTGGCGGCCCTCATCCACGGCAGGCAGCTCGACGCCCGGGCCGGGATCGATCTGTCGATCCTGAAGGATCCCTCGAAGCTCGGGCTCATGAAGTACGAGGTTCCCTCGAAGGTCCAGACCGTGGCCACGGGGATGAAGAAGGGCAGCCGCTGGGTGCTCAGCGCCTCCGGCGGCGTGCTGATCCAGCCGTGGGAGATCGCCTCGAAGTCTTCGGAGAGCCCGGAAGCCTCGAAGCCGAGGCCCGAGGCGCTCGCCGGCCGGCCGGCCGCGGGCTGGTGGTGGGACTGACCGGCGCGGCCCATTCGATCCTTCCGACGTCGATCGCGGCGTTCGGGAACCATCCGTCCACCCAACCTGCCGCAGCGTCCGTTGGCGGCGGAACGGTCTTGGCCAGCAGCAGGTCGCTGCCGGTTTCGGCTGCGATGAACGCGGCGATCGAATCGCTCGTCACGTGCCATCCCGCGGGAAGCCGTGTGAACCGACCTGCCGCGTCGAGCCACGCCGGCACGTCGACCACGCAGGGAGACGCCGACGCCGGAAGGTTCGCGGCGAGCGGCCAGCCGGTCGAATCGGAGGCGAGCCTCGCGGTGATCCCCATCGCATCGATCGCGAGGCGATGGGAGACCGCGGCGTCGAAGCCGGCGGCGGCGTCGATCCGGCGGATCGAATCGACGGTCGCGCCGCCTCCGACCACAATCGCGATTTTTCCGCTGCGACACGTGGCGGCGAGCGATCGCAGGAGTTGCTGCCAGTCGGCCCGGGCGAGAAGGCTGCCGCCGAACTTGACCACGGTCGTCGGGTGAGGCTCCCCGGCTCTCAGGATGCCCCGCAGCCAAACTGCGGCGTCCGGTCCGTTCGCGTCGTTCATCGGATCGCTCCAGCCGTGATGAGCGCGACGGCGTGGGCCGGGGCGACCCTTGAAATCGCGGGGCCGAGTTTCTCGTCGAGTGAAACGATCGAGCCATGCAATCCGGCCAGTTTGAGCGCCCGTCGCGCGAGGTACGGGCCATGACCGGAGAGGACGATCGCCTCCGGCCGGGGCCTGCCTTGGGTCGCCCGCCGCAGGCCGATCGCGACCTTGCGAGCTTGCGCCTCTGCGAAAGAGGCTGCTGCAAAGACCGCGTCGTCGAGCGTGAAGTCGCCGGGATCCACCAGGATCATCCTGGCGAGCCGCCCGCGGGCGTGTTCCTTCGTCGCAGGGCGGCCGTCGGCGGTGCCGAGGTCGCCAGGCTCTTCCGGAAGGTCCCCGAGCAGGAGCCAGGCGTCACGGGAATCGGCATACCGCTCGCTCACGACCGCCCGACGCGACCCCCGCCAGGGCAGTGAGCGGACGATCGCCGCGATCGGCGTCCTTTCGACGCCGGTGTAGACGAGCTCCCCCGACCGCATCCGGCCCACGTCGTCGGTGGCGGCGGGCGCAGGGCGACCGTCCTCGATCGGGATGACGTCGGTCGTCGTCGAGCCGACGTCGATGAGCAGGGCCGTGTCGGCGGTCGCGTGTCGCGCGGCGAGCCGCGCGAGAGCGTGCCAGTTGGACGCGGCCGCGGCGAGCGGCCTTTCGATTGCCTGCGATGGCGGCACGATCGAGCCATCGACGAGATAGATGCCGAGTTCGCAGCCGGCTTCGGCCGCGGCGGCCGAAGCCGCCTCGACGATCCTCGCGACACCTGCGGCCCGCGAGGGG
>JBIIOJ010000422.1:0-3270 GCA_044337015.1 Pirellulales bacterium | reverse complement strand
CAGGAACACGAGGCCGACGATCGGCACGTTGTCGGGCTTCATCACGATCGACGCGAAGTTGGCGTCGGCCATCGAGAGGCCCATCGCCAGGAGCGAAACGTTGAAGATCGTCCAGGCCACCATCGGCTGGACGAAGAATTTCCGGAACACGTAGAGGACCGTCAGCAAGGCCGTCGTGCCGAGCGTGTAGAGCACCGGGCCGGAGAGGGCGTTCACGGCCGAACGCACCCCGGCCGGCAGCGCCGGCACGAGCGACGGGCTGCCCGTGAGCGCGAGCCCGCAGAGCGCCATCATGATGCCCGCGAAGACAGTCCAGACGAGGGCCCAGCCCGGCTGGTTCTTCTTCTGCCAGAGGATCACGGCCGCGATCGCGTTGGCGATCGCGATGGAGGCGTAGTAGCCGCCCAGGAAACCGGAAACATCCTTCAGAAACAGTTCGGGGGAATGCATGGATGGTTTCTCAGAGCGGCCCGCTGATGCCGCCGTCCTTTCGCACCCGCCAGAAGTGGATCGCCAGCAGGAGCGCCACGGCCAGCGGGATCGCGATGCAGTGCAGCACGTAGAACCGATTGAGTGTCTCCTCGCCGACGAAACGGGCGCCCAGGAGGCCGAACCTCGCATCGGAGCCGTCGGTGATCATGTCGATGCCGCCGATCGAGAGCAGCTGCTGACCGGGACCCTCGTATCCGAGGATCGGCGTGGCGCGAGCCATGTTCGAGCCCACCGTGATCGCCCAGATGGCCAACTGGTCCCACGGCAACAGGTAGCCGGTGAACGACAGGAGCAGCGTGAGCAAAAGCAGGATCACGCCTATCACCCAGTTGAACTCGCGGGGCGGCTTGTAGCTCCCCGTGAGAAACACGCGGTACATGTGGAGCCACGTCGTGATCACCATCGCGTGGGCACCCCAGCGGTGCAATTCCCGCAGGATGCCGAGGCTCGTCACGTCGCGGAGCGCGAGGATGTCGTTGTAAGCCCATTCGAGCGTGGGCCGGTAGTAGAACATCAAGAGCACGCCCGTGACCGTCTCGACGAGGAACAGGAAGAACGTCACGCCCCCCATGCACCAGGTGAACGAGAGGGCGATGCCCTGCTTCTTGATCGACACCGGATGCAGGTGGAGGAAGAAGTTCGTGAGCATCACCACGATCCGGTTTCGCCGGTCGAGCGGCATCGGATGCCTGAAGATGCTCTTCCAGATCTGCGAGTTCCGGATCGTTTCGCCGATGGCCATGGCTGGTGTCGGGGTCCTTTTCGTGCTGGGCGTGTTTTCGGTGGATGGAGCGTACGGCTAGACCGTGACGAACGACGACGCGTCAGCCCATTGCCCCAGTTCTTCCTGGAAGGTGCGGCTCTTGTCGACCTCGAGCTGGCCGTCGTCGGACACCTTGATGGCATACCGCTCGAGCGGCCGCGGGGCCGGGCCCTCGAAGTTGACGCCGTCCTTGTAGAACCCGCTTCCGTGGCACGGGCACTTGAACTTCTGCTCGGCCTCGAGCCAGTTGGGCGTGCAGCCCAGGTGCGTGCAGACCGTCTTGAGGGCGTAGATCTGCTGCTGGCCCTGGAATTCGCTGTTCACGACCCAGACGCCGTACTGCGCGACGAACTTCGTCTCCACCTTGCCCGACGGGAAGCCTTCCTTGAAGCCGACCTTGAACCGGCTCGGCGGCTCGGCCAGCACGTTCGGGAAGAGGAACCTTGCAAGCCCCAAAGTGAAGAGGCCGCCCGTGACCGACAGGGCCGTGAAGCCCACCGCCATGAACGATCCGAGCGCGATCTCGAGGAAGCCGCGACGATCCTCCCCTTCCTCGGCCGCCTTCTTCGCGGACTGCGGCCGCTCCGGCATCTTCGGCAACGGCCTTGCGGCCACCGGCACCGCAGCGGCCGGCTTCTTTTCCGGGGCGGATCTCGGCTTCATCGGAGCGTCGGCCTTGCTCACAGGCCCGGGCTTGGCAGCGGCCCGCACCGAGGCGAGGATGCTCGCGGTATCGAGCGAAGTGAACGGCTTGGCGACGCTCTTGGCTGCAGCGGCGGGCTTCGCGGCAGCCGCGGGCTTGGCCGCGGCTGGCTTTCCGGCCGCCGGCTTCGGTGCTGCCGGCTTCGGGGATGACTCGGTCGCAGCCGCCTCACCGGCCGGCTGGTTTTGTCTCGCCATAGCGAGGATGTCTTTCACGCTCGGGCGACCGCCGGCCGCAGCCGGCTTTGCGGCCGCAGGCTTTGCCGCGGCCGACTTCATCGCAGTTGCGGGCTCAATCGCCGCTGCCGGCTCGGCTGCAGATGTCTCCGGACCGGCAGACTCGGCAGCCGACGGCTCTTCCGACGGTGCCGGCTTCGAACCGCCGCCCGCTTTTTCTGCCCGCGCGGCCGCCAGGATTTCGGCGACCGACATTTTCTTGCGCTCAGCCATCGACACCCCTCATCCAGAACCCTAAATGGCCAAAATGTCCGGGGTTTTCGTAGTTCGTGATTTTTTTCACGATGTCCTAGTTAACTGTATCGGCACGCTTGGGGCTGTCAATGTCGTTCCCGGAGAACCCTCGTCGGGCGGGCCCGATTTGCCGCCGTGGGGCCCGCGGGACGATCGTGGGGTGTCGGCGGCCGGCCGCGAAAGGGCCGACACTCGGGAAAGCTTCGAAAATCGCTACACTCCGCGGGCCGCCGCTGGAACGGATGACAACGGAATGATCGGAAGGTTCGCGTGAAAACTTCGAAGCGGGTGCTCGTGATCGGAAACGGCGGACGAGAGCATGCCATCGCCTGGAAGCTTGCGAAAGACGGGGCGGAGGTGCTCGTGGCGCCCGGCAACGGCGGCACCGCAGAGACGGCCGAGAACGTGTCCGTGGCCGCCGGCGACATCCCGGGCCTCGTCGACCTGGCGAGGAAACGTGGGGTCGATCTCACCGTCGTCGGCCCCGAGGCACCGCTCGTCGCCGGAATCGTGGACGCATTCGAGGCGGCGGGCCTGCGGATATTCGGTCCGTCCGCGGCGGCCGCCCAGCTCGAGGGAAGCAAACTCTTCTGCAAGAAGATCCTTCATCGCGGGGACGTGCCGACGGCACCATTCCACGAGTTCCGTTCCGTCGCCGCGGCGAGAGACTTCGCGAAGGCGCGGCAGGGCGAACCGATGGTCGTGAAGGTCGACGGGCTCGCCGCCGGCAAGGGAGTCTTCGTCTGTCGCGACGGCGACGAGGCCGTGCAGGCGCTCGACACGCTCGCCGGCGAAAAGAGCCTCGCCTCTGCCGCCGGAGGAATCCTCATCGAGGAGAAACT
>JBIIOJ010000348.1:0-3273 GCA_044337015.1 Pirellulales bacterium | reverse complement strand
GAGCCCGCGCCGCTCTCGACCACGGGAGGAAACACCGCCTCCACGGTCGGGCCTGTGGAGAGCGAGAGCCGGTAGAAGCAGTCGTCGCCCCCACGGGCGAACCGATCGTGAAGCCGAAGGACGTGACGCCCCGAGACTGCTGCCGTCGCCTCCAGCACGGCATCCTCCTCCCGCGGTCGATGCGAGCGGGCCACGGTCTTTCCATCGGGATCGAGCAGTTCGAGGACCGCGTCGAAACGCGAGTCGAGACGCCTGGCCCAGACCTCGGCGCGAAGCCGCGCACCCGCCTCTAGCTCCACGGCGAAATGGTCCGCCGCCCCCGCCTGTGGCCGTCCATGCACGACACCGTCGGCGGGGACCGTCATGGCCTTGTCGCGGGTGTCGATCGGGGCGGTCTTCGAGGCCTCCGGAGCGGTGCCCACCATGAACGCGCGGGGGTTGCTCGCGCCGAATCGTCCGATGGCCACCGCGTCGTAGATGCCGGGCGGCGTGTCAGCGGCGATCGCCACGCGGACTTTCCCCGAGACCGGCGGCGGCTCGGGGTCGAACTCTCCGGCCGGCGGCAGTACCGGTGTCGATCTGATTCCCGGGTGGAAGAACTCCAGACGGTACACCTCGTCGAGGTCTGTGCCGACGAGAACCACCTCGAACTCCGTCCCCTGCCGTCCACCGGCGGGATGCACGGCCGTCAGACGGGGCTCGGGAAAGTCGCCGCGGGCGGCCACCATCCCGGCCGATGAACCGGCCAGGGCGGTGATCATCGCCGTGATCATCACGGCGGCTCGAAGGCCTCTCCCCGATCGCCCTTGCCGCCGTTCGCTTCGCCTTGCCATGAGACCGGTCAGCATGCCGGGATCCTCGGTCACTCAATGGTTGAAGAGAAACTCTTTCGAGTTGATGAGCGACCATACGACGTCCTCCCACGCGGCGGCGGGCTGCTGCGAGTGGGCGGCGAGATAGCCGTCGACTTGCGATCGCTCGGCCAACGTCGCGGGCCTCGAGAGGGCGACGAGGTAGATCTCCTCGATCTTCGCGGCGTTGTCTCGCGAGGCGTCGGAGGCAAGCGCGGCGGCCCGCCCACCGGCAAGCTTCCCGAGGATGTCGGCCGAGTTGACGAGGTGGAGGCTCTGGGCGAGATTCGATTCGCCCCCCCGCTCGCATTCGCAGGCAGTGTCGCCGTTCGGCCGCCCGAAGACGGTGAGGAAGTAGTTCGCAAATCCCGGGTCGGGCAGCTGCACGGCCCGCGTGCCGGGCAGCACGCCGGCGAACGCGGTGGTCTTCCCGGTGACCCGATCGATCGCGTCGAGCGCCACCTCGGCCGCAAGGCGACGCGGATAAAACCTCGAGAAAGCCTGCCGGTCCGCCGCGTTGTGCCCGTTGGGCTCCGAGGAGAGCTGGTAGGTCGTGGAGCGGCAGATGAGACGGACGAGGTCCTTCATGTCGTAACCGTGCGTGACGAAGTGCCCCGCGAGGGCGTCGAGCAGCGGCCCGTTGGTCGCCGGGTTCGTCAGCCGCATGTCGTCCTCGGGATCGACGATGCCGCGGCCGAAGAAGTGCTTCCAATAGCGGTTGACGAACGACCTCGCGAAAAAAGGATTGTCCGAGGCGGTCATCCAGTTCACGAGCGCCGCCCGCGGATCTTCGTCGGGGGCGAGGCTTGCCGGCGGGCCACCGAGAACGGCCGGAGGGTGCGTCCCCCGAGGGCCGACGGCCGACGCGGCGCCGACGGCGTGGAAGATGCGGCTCTCCCCCGGCTGCAGCCCCGGCTTGCGGCCGACTCGCGAAAAGAAGGCCGCGAACTTGAAGTAGTCGTCGGTGCCCCATGCCTCGAACGGATGGTGGTGGCAGCGGGCGCACTGGAGCCGTTGCCCGAGAAACAGCTGCGCGGCGTCCTCGACCTGCTGGTTCATGTCGGCAGCCTGGCGGAACCAGATGACCGACGGGTTCTCTCCCGCCTCGCCGGATGCTGTCAGCAGGCTGCGCACGAATTCGGAGTAGGGAACGTTCTCGTCGATCTGCCGGCGGATCCATTCGTGGAAGACGTAGCTGCCGTGCCGGTGGAGATCGTCGTTGGTCCGCGTGTTGCGGAGGATGGCCGACCACTTCATCGCGAAGTGGTCGGCATAGTCGGATCCCGCGAGCAGCCGGTCGACGAGCCGATCCCGCTTGGCAGAGTCGGTTTCGGCAAGGAAGGCCTTCGCCTCCTCGAGCGTCGGAAGCCTGCCGGCGATGTCGAGTGTCACGCGGCGGATGAACGTGGCGTCGTCGCAGACCGGCGACGGGGGAAGCCGAAGGGCGGCGAGACCGTCGAGCACGTGCTCGTCGACGATCGTCCGCACGAACGCCTCACGGGTCGGCATGGCCTCGGCCGGGGCATCGAATGGCAGCGAGGCCCGGAACACCGCCACCTTGCTCTGGTAGCGGGCCATCACCGCGACGCTCCCGCCGCGGCGATGATCGTCGGCGGAAGCGACCGCGGCCACGAGCCCCGACTCGTCCACGGTCGCAAGCTCCGGTGCATTCGATTCATACTGGGCCAGCCGGGTGACGTCGTCGGTCGATCCGTCGCTGAGATGGGCGACGACCTCGAGCGTGCGGGTTTCTCCCGGCTTCATCACGAGATCGGGCGGCCTGATCTCGATTCTTTCGACCCGCGGCGCCGCCGGGTCGCCGGGCCGTGCACCTTCGGCGATCCACCGGGCGATGACCTCGTACGACGGGGACTCCCGCGTGAAGACCCGGCCACCGCCATGCGGCATCGCGCCGGTCGCCTTCAGGAGCAGAAGACTCTCCTCCGGAGCCGCCACGCAGATGCGACGTCCACGAGCCTCCTTCACGACGTGATCGTGGTCTTCGGCCGGTTCGAAGCCGAGGAGCGACAGCCGGAATCCGTTCTGACCGCCGCTCTTGCCGTGGCAGCCGCCGGCGTTGCAGCCGTGCTTCGTGAAGATCGGCACGACCTGCGTGTCGAAATCGACCGGCCTCGGCTCGCTGGAGTTGGCCTGATCGCCGCCCGCCGTCATGGCCGGCCACACCCCGCCCGAGAGCACCATGACGACCAGCCAGCCCGAACGGCGGAACGGCCGCGAGGAAAGCATGCTCATGGGGCTCTCCTGAAGGGGAATGCCAGTCGTCGCGAGGTGTTTGAACCCTATTGTTATAGTAGTTGGTCAGGACTGCATCTGCCATCCGACGGGACCAACAACAGCCGGTCCGAGCCGGGATTTTCGGGCGGATGAGTGCTTGGTAGCCTCTTCGGAGGCCCACGAGGAC
>JBIIOJ010000347.1:0-3285 GCA_044337015.1 Pirellulales bacterium | reverse complement strand
GCCGTCGCCCTCGCGGGCCTCACCCCCCCAGCCCTTCGCCCGCACCCGGGAGAAGAGGTTCGCGAAGGCGTAGTACTGGTCGTTGGTCCATTTCTCGAGCGGATGGTTGTGGCACTTCGCGCAGTTGATCGAGAGCGACAGGAACGCCTGCGCCACGTTCTCGGCCACCGTCTCGGGATCCTGGTGCACGGCGAAGAAGTTCGTGGCGCCGTTCTCGACACTCGACCCCCGCGACGTGACGATCTCGCGAACCAGCTCGTCCCAGGGAGTGTTTTCCGCCACGCGGTCGCGGATCCACTGCCAGTAGGCGGTCACCGCCTTCGGCCGCAGCTTCGCCCCGCTCACGAGCAGGACGTCGGACCACTTGTAGGTCCAGTAGTCGACGAACTCGGGCCGCGCGAGCAGGAGATCCACGAGCCGCTCCTTGCGGCGGGGGGAGCGGTCGGCGAGATGCTCGCGAACCTCCTCGGGCGACGGCAGCCGGCCGATCGTGTCGAGATACGCACGGCGGAGGAAGGTGGCCTCGTCGCACGGCGGCGACGGGGCGAGCCGGAGCTTTTCGAGCTGCGCGAGATTGAGCTCGTCGATGAAGTTGGCTCTCGGGGCCTTCGCATACACGTCTGCGGCCACCGCGTGCGGAAACGGCGCGATCACCCGCGCCACCGCGATCTTCGAAGAGAACCAGGCCGTCACCGCCCCCTCGCCGTGGCCGATCACGCTCACCGTGCCCGCCGGATCGACGGTCGCGATCGCCTCGTCGGCCGACGTAAACCGGGCCCAGCGGGTGACGTCGCGGGAGGAGCCGTCGTCGTACTTCGCCGTCACCCGCACCGCGAACGACTTTCCCGGCGCCGCGACGCTCTCCGCCGGCCCGAGCTCGATCGCGTCCAGATTCGGCTCGTCTGCGATCGGCCCCGGGCAGCCCGCCTCGATCCAGGCGGCAATGAGCTTGTAGTCGTCGCCGCCGACGTCAAGCCGCTTGCCACCCTTGTGCGCCACCGCCGTCGTCGGCTTCGTGAGCAGGAGGCTCGCGCCCGGCTCGTCGGGATCGACCCGCCGACCGCGGGCATCGCGGGTGATCGCGAGGTAGTCGCTGTCGGAATCGTAGCCGAAGAGCGAGAGGCGAAACCCGGCCTTGCCGGCGAGCGCCCCGTGGCAGCCGCCGCCGTTGCAACCCGCCTTCGAGAGGATGGGCATCACGTCGAGCTCGAAACTCGGGTCGGCGGCCGACGCAGCGACGCCCGCGAGCGCGATGCAGATCGCAGCGAGCCGCCTCATGCGAAGAGCTCCTTGATCGGCTCTGTGCCAAAGTCGGTGAGGGCGAAGGGCCGGCCGGCCGGGCCCGGAAGGTGACCCTCGTGGTCGAGGCCGAGCGAGTGGAAGATCGTCGCCACGATGTCGCCCGGCTTCACGGGCCGCTCGGCCGGATAGCCGCCGATCGAGTCGCTCGCCCCAACGACGCGGCCCCCCTTCACGCCGCCGCCGGCGAACGAGCAGGTGAAGCACTGCGGCCAGTGGTCGCGTCCGCCGGCAGGATTCACCTTCGGCGTGCGGCCGAACTCCGAGAGCCCCGCCACGAGCGTGTCGCCGAGGAGGCCCCGCTCGTTCAGGTCCTCGATGAGCGCCGAGTAGGCCTGGTCGTACATCGGGCAGACGATCGTCTTCATTCCCTCGATCGACGTGAACGGCTTCGAACCGTGGATGTCCCACGTGATCTCGTCGAAGACGGTGAGGAACGTGTTGATCGTCACGAACCTTACGCCGTTCTCGACGAGCCGCCTCGCCAGGAGGCAGCACTGGCCGAACCGGTTCATGCCATAACGGTCGCGGACGGCCTGCGGCTCCTTCGAAAGATCGAAGGCCTCGCGGGCCTGCGGGCTCGTCATGAGGCGATAGGCGGCGTGGAAGTTCTCGTCGAGGAGCCGCGCGTCCTCGCTCGCCTCGAACTGCTTCGCCGCCCCCTCGACGATCTCACGCATCTTCCGACGGCGATCGAGACGGGCCACCGAGATCTGGTCGGGGGGCAATAGATCGGGCACGCGGAAGTTGGGCCGCGAGGGATCGGCCATGAGCGCGAACGGATCCTGCGCCTTGCCGAGGAAGCCGCCCGCCTGGCCGTTCGGGAGGTTGCCGCCGCCGCGGCCCATGATCTCGGGGAGCACGACGAATGGCGGCAGGTCGGTCCGCCGGCCAAGCAGGTAGGAAGCCACGCTTCCCGCGTGCGGTGTCTGGATGCCGCCGGTGAACCGCCGGCCAGTCTGCATCATCTGCCAGCCGGCGTCGTGCACCGCGGCGCCGTCGTGGTGGCAGGATCGCACGAGCGAAAACTTGTCGGCGATCTCCGCGTGCTTCGGCAGCAGTTCCGAAACTTCGAAGGCGTCGGTCTTCGTGCGGATCGGCTTGAAGGGGCCGCGGATCTCGGCGGGGGCATCGGGCTTCATGTCCCAGAGGTCCATGTTCGACGGGCCGCCGAGGTTGAAGATCATGATGCACGACCGCTTCTCGTGGCCGGGCCGCACTTTCCCCTCCGCGGCAGCGCGGGCGTATTGCGGCAGCGAGAGGCCGACGGCGGCGAGCGCCCCGACGTGCAGGAAATCCCGGCGGCTGGCGGCACCACCGCACAGGAGGGCCCGCTCACCCGGCCGGGCGACCTGAAACTCGAACATGTTTGCTGCCTCCGGGACGTTTTCTTATGCAAAGCATAGGCCGCGGGTTCTTTCGCGTCATTTGGCGGTTGGGGCATGATTTTGCAGTTACGGAGTATAAAACGCCCTTCCCGAGGCGATTCCTCGGCAGATTTTGCCGCCGAGCAGGTGCTCGCGAAACCCACGATGCCCCCAAGTGCAGACTGCCAGCCTGCACCTGCAACGCCGCCCCTGTAGCCGCAGAGTGGCACTCTGCGGAATGCACGGTTTTACCCACGCGGCCGGCAAGCCCGGCCCTCGAGCCGATCGCTGCAACGCATCGCACGCGTTTGCGACGGCGGTGGTTCGATCGTAGATTCCATTCATGGCTGCCACGATCCGCGACGTTGCCGACGCGGCAGGCGTTTCTCCCGGGACGGCCAGCCGCGCGCTTCGCGGGCACCCGCAGGTGAGCGAGGCGTGCATCGCGCGGGTGCGGGCCGCGGCGGAACGGCTCGGCTACAAGCCGCTCCGTGACCGCTCCCGGCGGTCGGGCGCCGAGCCGCTCGCCGGCAAGCAGATCGCGATCGCGATGTTCGGCATCGACCGCACGCTGGCCGGCCTGCCGGTCGTGGCCGAGGCGATCCACGGTGCGGAGGAG
>JBIIOJ010000088.1:0-11345 GCA_044337015.1 Pirellulales bacterium | reverse complement strand
AGTCCCGAACCCCGCGCTAGCTGAAGGCTGCCGGCTCGTTCCCGGGCTTCCACTTGATGTTGCAGCCGAGGCTCGGACGCTGCTCGCCGACAGGGGGCTTTCCGGCAAGCAGAGCGTCGATCGCGGTCCGCAGGTCGGCCCCGGTCACGGGAATGCCGCTGTCTGGGCGGCTCGGGTCGAGCTGGCCCCGGTAGGCGAGCCGGCGGGAGGAGTCGTAGAGGAAAAAGTCGGGGGTGCAGGCGGCGTGGTAGGCCTTCGCGACCTCCTGCGTCTCGTCGTAAAGGTAGGGAAAGGGGTAGCCCCGCTCCTCCGCCTCGCGGACCATCTGCTCGGGTGAGTCGGCCGGGTGGCTGGCGACGTCGTTCGAGCTGATCGCCACGAACCCGATGCCCTTCGCGAGGTAGTCGCGGCCGAGCTCGGCAAGCTGACCGGCGACGTGCTTCACGAACGGGCAGTGGTTGCAGATGAACATCACGAGCGTGCCCTTGGTGCCCGTGACCTCGGCGAGGCTCTTCATCGAGCCGTCCACGTTCGGCAGCGTGAAATCGGCCGCTGGGGTGCCGAGCGGCACCATCGTGCTGGGCGTGCGAACCATTCGGGATCCTCCTCGTGATGTGGACGATAGCGTACCACGCCCCGGCGGCTAGACGCCGAAGACGCGGCGGGCGTTGGCGGTCGTCGAGGCCGCAAACTGCTCGAGCGGCTCGCCGCGGGCCAGGGCCAGGCAGCGGGCCGTGTGCACCACGTTGGCCGGCTCGTTCCGCTTGCCGCGGAGCGGCTCCGGGGAGAGAAAGGGGCTGTCGGTCTCGACGAGCATCCGGTCGGCAGGAACCTGCTTCGCGATTTCGCGGAGGCTGCCTGCCGAGCGAAACGTGACCATGCCGGCGAATCCGAGGTGGAGCCCCATCTCCACCGCCTCGGAGGCCTCGTCGGCCGAGCCGGTGAAGGAGTGGAGCACGGCGACGAGCGGCCCCCTCGCCATCGCATCACGGATCATGGCGAGACAGTCACGGGTGCTGTCGCGGGAGTGGACGACGACGGGCAGCGACAGCGACTGCGCGAGCCGGAGGTGCCGGTCGAAAAAATCCCGCTGCGACTCCCGGGGGGCGAAGTCGCGGTACCAGTCGAGGCCGGTCTCACCGATCGCGTTCACCCTTCCACTCGACGCGAGCCTCACGATCCGGCCCCACTCGTCTGTCGGGAGGTCGCCCGTGTCGTTCGGATGGATGCCGGCGGCCGCGGTGACGCCCTGCTCGCGGGACGCCAGATCCGCCGCCGCCTCGCTGTCGGCCGCACGCGTGCCGATGAGCTGCATTCGTGTCACGCCCGCGGCACGAGCCCGGACGAGCACGGCCGGCAGGTCGTCCCCGTACCGAGCCGGATCGAGGTGGCAGTGGCTGTCGAAAAGCTCCATCGCGATGCCGCCGGTTCAGGCGGGAGAGACGCCGCGGGCCTTCGAGGCGATCTGCAACAGTACGTCACAATGGCCGAGGGTCGTGCCCCGCGCCTCGCGGGCGAGCTCCAGCGTCTCGGGGTCGTCCACCGACGACTCGATGATCCGATCGAGCGTCTTCGCCTGGAGCTTGAGTTCCTCGAGGATTCTCGACAGAAGAAACCGCAGGTCGACGTCGTGGGTCGCGGTGAATCGGATCGGGAAATCACGGCCCGGCACGGGCACGTTGCGGGAATCGAGCACCGCCGCCGCCCGATCGTGCACGTTCCGCTGGTCGCCAACAAGGTCAGCGAGCGCCAGCTTCAGCTCTTCTTCGCCCGGATACGACCAGATGCCGGCGTCGGAGACGTACATCACAAGCGACGACCCGAGCAGCCGGACGAGTTCCGCAAGCGGAACGTCGGAACCACGACGACTTGGATGCACGACCGACATCTCTCTTTCCCTCAGACTGGATTCACGGCCACCGGGATCAGGAGGCGAACCGGCCCGCGATCTCCGACAGGGCGTAGAGCCCGGACCAGAATACCCCGAATACGACCACAGGAACCGCGAGCGCCGTGACCACGGCGCCCGGCAGGGAGACGAGCCCGACCTGCTCGGTCGCCCGATCCTCCGGCGGAGGATCGAACGTCATCACCTTGAGCACCTTCAGGTAGTAGAAGAGGCTGATCACGGTGTTGATGCCCCCCACGACGAGCAGCGCGAGCAAAAGTGGCCTCTCCGCCCCCGCCGCGATCGCCTCGACCATCGACGAAAACACGAGGAACTTGCCGACGAAGCCCGCGAGCGGCGGCAGCCCGACGAGGCTCACGAGCACGATGCCCGCGAGCACGACGATGCCGGGGCTCGAGCGGACGAGGCCCGCGTAGGAGGCGATCTCCTCGCTACGGAGGCGATTCCGGAGGACGGCGACGATCGCGAAGGCCGCAAGGTTCATGAAGACGTACGTGCCGAGGTAGAAGGCGACGGCAGCGACCGCGGTGCCGGCCTCCTCGGGGTGCCCTCCGGAGAGCGCCACCGCGGCCGCGACGCCCATCATGAGGTAGCCGGCATGGGCCACCGTCGAATAGGCCAGCAGCCGCTTCATGTTCGTCTGGCCGTAGGCGGCGAGGTTGCCCAGCGTGCAGGTTGCTGCCGCCATGAGGCCGATCACCGTCACGATGAAATGTCGCACTGGCTCCGCCCCGGCAGCCTCCGCGGCTCCGGGCGGCGTCACGAGGGCGAAGGCCACACGGGCGAGCAGCGCAACCGCGGCCGCCTTGCTCGCGACGGAGAGAAAGGCACCGACCTCGGCCGCCGCCCCCTCGAACACGTCCGGGGCCCAGAAGTGGAACGGCACGGCGGAGAGCTTGAACGCGAGCCCGACGGCGACCATCAGCCCCCCGAGCGACAGCACGAGCGCCAGTCCCCCGGCGACGCCGCCATCCCCGAGCCGGGCGAGTTCCCCGGCCATGGTCGGCAGGTGGCAGGTGCCGAGAGCCCCCGCGAGCAGGCTCACGCCATAGAGCATGATGCCGGCCGCACCAGCGCCGTAGACGGCATACTTGAGCGCCGCCTCCGAACTCGCGCGGCGGCCCTTGAGCAGGCCTGCGAGGGCGTAGGAGGGAACGCTCGCCATCTCGACCGCCATGAACAGCATCAGCAGGTGGTTGGCGGAGGCCATGAGGCACATGCCGAGCGATCCGCCGAGCACGAGGGCATGGAAGTCGGCCGAGTCCTCCCTGTCGGGAATGCCCGATACCCGCGTGAAGAGGTTGTAGAGCACGAGAAACCCGCAGATGAGGAAGCGGATGTAGGCCGTGAGCGAGTCGTAAACGAGCAGACCCGTGAAGAGCTCGACGCGGTCCCGCGGCCCGAGGGCGTTCAGGTCCTGCCAGGCGTACCAGACCGCGAAGGCCACGCCGCCAAGCGCCACGAGCCCGGAGTCGAGCCATCGCAGCACCGGCAGCATCCGCACCAGCAGCACGAGCACGATCGTCGCGGCGAGCGCGAGCTCGGGCCGGAAATGCGGCAGCGACACGGAGAGCGTGTCCCGGATCGTGGCGTCGAGAAAGGCGGACGGGTTCATCGATCGCCCCCCGCGTCAGCGACGTCGACCTGCTGGTTTCGCTTGGCGTCGTGCACCGAACGCGTCCAGTCGGCGAGCGTCTCCACCTGCTTGTTCACCGAGGGCGTGACGTAGCGGAAGAGGCTCATCGGGTAGACGCCGAAGACGATCGCCAGGGCGACCAACGGCGCGGCGATCGCCAACTCGCGGCCGGTCATCGGCGTCAGGTGGTCGCCATGCGGTCCTTTGTACTCGGCGCCGAGGTAGACCCGCTGGATCGCCCAGAGGATGTAGGCGGCCGTGAGGATGACCGTGAAGGCCGAAATTACCGCGAGCACGGGGCTGTAATTCCAGCTCGAGAGCGTGACGAGCACCTCCCCGATGAATCCGCAGAGGCCGGGGAGGCCGAGCCCGGCGAAGAAGATCGCCACCGCCAGACCGCTGTAGACCGGCATCCGGTTGAAGATGCCGCCGAACTCGTTGAGGTTGCGGTGGTGCACCCGGTCGTAGAGCACGCCGACCATGAAGAACATGCCGGCCGAGGAGATGCCGTGGGCGAGCATCTGGAACATCGCGCCGTTGACGCCCTGCGCCCAGTAGTCCCAACGGTACTGCTCGCCGGCGACGGCCGACCAGACGCCGAGCCCGAGCATGACGTAGCCCATGTGGCTCACCGAACTGTAGGCCACCATCCGCTTGAAGTCGGTCTGCGCGAGCGCGGCGAACGCTCCGTAGACCATCGACACCACGCCGAGACCGCAGACGAGCCAGGCGAGCGACAGGCCGGCGCCGGGGCAGATCGGATAACAGATCCGCAGGATGCCGTAGCCACCGAGCTTGAGGAGCACACCCGCGAGGATCATGGAGATCGGCGTCGGCGCCTCGACGTGGGCGTCCGGCAGCCAGGTGTGCACCGGAACGACGGGCACCTTGATCACAAACCCGATCAGCAGGAAGAGGAAGGCAAGCGTCTCGATGCTCACGCCCCATACCTGCCCGTTGGCGAACGGCGACTCGGGAAGCTGACCCAGTTCGGAAAGCGCGAGAATATTGAAGGTGTGCACCGCCTTTCCCGCGGCGGCGTCGGCTGGAACCGTCGCGTGCGCCCTCGCGAGTTGCTCCGGAGAGAGCTTCGTGAGATCGCTCGCGAAGTAGAGCATGAGAATCGCAAGCAGCATGAGCACGCTGCCGAGGAGCGTGTAGAGGAAGAACTTGATCGCCGCGTACTCCCGACGGGGCCCGCCCCAGATGCCGATAAGGAAATACATCGGCAGGAGCATCACCTCCCAGAAGACGTAGAAGAGGAAGAAATCGAGCGACACGAACACGCCCAGCATGCCCGTCACGAGCAGCAGGAACAGCACGAAGTAAGCCTTCACGTGCTTCGTGATGGGCCAGCTTGCGGCGCAGGCCAGCATCGCCAGGAACGTCGTGAGCACGACCAGTGGAAGGCTGATGCCGTCCACCCCGAGCAGGTACTCGATGTTGAACGGCTTGATCCACGGCAGCTTCACCACGCCCTGCATGCCGGGGTCGCCGAGCGTGAACTGGGAGGGATCGACCGTCGGGCCGAAGAGCCTGGGAACGGCGATCCAGAGCGACAGCAGGAACACGACTGCCGTAGTCGCAAGCGCGATCCAACGGATCGCCTCCTCGCGGGCCTTCGGGATGATCGGCAGCGCGAGAAAGAAGGCGACGAACGCGGGAAGGAAGACGAGCGTCGAGAGCGGCCAGAGGGCGGGCTGGTCAACGGGGGGCATGGTGGGCCTTCGGGGTTCTGCTGGTTCGGTGGAAGGGTGGAATCAGTTGCTTGGAAAACGGCGGCGGTCAGCCTACGGCGCCCCCGGATCGGAACAGGAGCGTCGCGAGCACGAAGATCACCACCGTACCGACGACGATGAACATGACGTACTGGCGGAGGCGGCCGGTCTGGATGCCGCGGAGTTTCAGCCCCGCATTCCAGGTCGTGGTCGCCGTCGCGTTCACGAGGCCGTCGACGACCGTCCGGTCGAACCAGGCGTCGAGGCCCGCGAGCTTCTTCGCAGACCAGGCGATCCCGTCGATGATCCGGTCGATGAAGCCGCGGTCGGTGGCCGACGCAATCGCCGCGACACCCTTGGCCGGGCGGACGAACACCGCGTCGTAGAGTTCGTCGAAATACCAGCGGCCGGCCAGGAACTTGTAGACCGGGAGGAACACCGCCGCCACGACGAAGGGAGAGATGATCCGCCAGAGGTACATGACCGCCGCCAGCAGCACGCCCCCGGCGGCTGTCAAAAAGGCCGTCATCGTCGCGGTCGCATGGATGGCCGGGGCATGGCTGTCGTGCTCGGCGGGAATCGCCAGACCGCCGAAGAGAAATCCCCCCGTGATCCCGTCGGCCGTGCCCTCCGGCCTCGCCTGCTCGATGAGTGGCTCGATGCCAAAGCCGCCGGGCAGCTTCCAGCCGGCGACCACCGACAGGATCGCCAGCGCGACCAGGGGGGCTACCATGACCGCCGGCGACTCGTGGGCGTGCTCGGCGACGTGGTGGTCCCGCGGGCTGCCGGCGAACGTCATGAACCAGAGGCGGAACATGTAGAACGCCGTGAGGAACGCTCCGCCGGCCACCGCGACGAACAGGATCGAGTGTCGTGGATTCACCTGCGCGAACGAGAGCGCCTGGGCGAGGATCGCGTCCTTCGAGTAATAGCCGGAGAGGCCGATGACGAACGGGATTCCGGCGCCGATGATGGCGAGGCAGCCGACGAGCATGGTGCCCGCGGTCCACGGCATCACCTTCGCGAGCCCCCCCATCTTCCGCATGTCGTTCGTGTGGCAGGCGTGGATCACGGAGCCCGAGCAGAGGAAGAGGAGGCTCTTGAAAAAGGCGTGCGTCACGAGGTGAAAAAGCCCGGCCACCCAACCTCCGACGCCGAGCGAGAGCATCATGTAGCCGAGCTGGCTCACCGTCGAGTAGGCGAGCACCCGCTTGATGTCGTTGGCAACCAGCGCGATCGTCGCCGCGATGAAGAGCGTGATCGCACCGACGTAGGCGATGACGAGCAGCACGTCCGGCGAGAGCACCGGGTAGAACCGTCCCACGAGGTAGACGCCCGCGGCGACCATCGTCGCGGAGTGAACGAGCGCCGAGACCGGGGTCGGCCCCTCCATGGCGTCCGGCAGCCAGACGAAGAGCGGGAACTGCGCGCTT
The DNA here is from genome assembly GCA_044337015.1 of Pirellulales bacterium. Taxonomy (GTDB): domain Bacteria; phylum Planctomycetota; class Planctomycetia; order Pirellulales; family UBA1268; genus UBA4655. The sequence goes on along the minus strand of JBIIOJ010000088.1, from coordinate 4,649 downwards.
TTGCCGACACAGCCGCAGAAGATGCCGACGCCGGCGATGAACAGGAGCCAGCGGCCCAATCCCTCGGCCCGCCAGCCTTCGACCCGCCCCGCCACCTCGCTGGCGGCCGCGTCCGGCGAGCCGGCGTGCTCTGCCGCGACGACGGCGACCTTCTCGGCCGCGGCGAACTCGACCATGCCGTCCGGCACCCGCAGCGCGTGCCCGTCCGCGGCGGGCCGCACCAGTTCGAACAGACGGCCGAAGTCGAGCGTGCCGAGGGCCCCCCATAGGGCCATGAGCCCGATGAGCATCCCAAAGTCGCCGACGCGGTTGACGATGAAGGCCTTGTTGGCGGCGGTCGAGGCGGACTTGCGCTCGTAGTAGAAGCCGATCAGGAACCATGAGCAGATGCCGACCAGTTCCCAGAAGACGAACACCATCGCCAGGTTCCCCGCGATCACGATGCCGAGCATCGAGAAGCAGAAGAGCGAGAGCGCCTGGAAGAACCGATGGAACCGGCCCGGCCGGTGCAGGTGGCCGCCGCCCGCGAGGTGGACCTCGTGGTCGGTCACCTCGTGGAGTTCGTCATGCATGTACCCGGTCGCGTAGACGTGGATGCAGGAGGCGATAAAGGTGACCACGACGAACATCAGTACGGTCAGTCCGTCGATGTACCAACCGAGAGAGAGCTTCAGCCGCCCTGCCTCGTAGAGCGTGTACCAGTCGCCTGCGAGCGGCGGCACCGCCTCGGCGTGCTGACCATGTTCCTCAGCGACGTGGCCTTCGGCGACATGTCCTTCGGAGGCGTTGCCTTCGGCGGCATGGCCGCCGACGACGTGTCCGGCCACGGGATGCGCCGACAGCCACGTCCCGGCCGCAGTGAGCGACAACACGAACGACGCCACGATCGCCGCCGTCGCGAGCCACGCGGCGTTCCTGCCGTGCGGCCCCATGCGTGGCCCGAAGAACAGGATCGCCACGAACGACGCAAGCGGGAGCAGCCAGGCGAGACCGAGGAGCTTCGGCAGCGACGCGACCGCCGCATCCGCCACGTCGGCTGAGGCGAGCGGCAACAGGGCGTTTGTGAGAAGAATGGATGCCATGGGTTCGATCAGGTGGCGTCGGTGGATCTTTGGCCGGCGTCAGCCCCTAAGTGCTTCTGCGTCAGCCCCTTGGTGTTCCTGCGTCAGCCCTTCAGCTCATCCGCCCTGTCCACGTCGACCGTCGAGTGGTTGTTGTAGAAGTTGAGCGTGATTGCGAGGGCCACGGCGGCCTCCGCGGCGGCCAGCACGATCACGAACAGCGCGATCACCGGCCCGTCGATCGCGAGCGGCCCGGCGTCGGACCGGAGCACGGGAGAGCCGAACGCGACGAAGTTCACGTTCGCCCCGTTGAGCACGAGCTCGATGCCCATCAGGACGCCGAGCGCGTTTCGCTTCACCGCCATGCAAACGATGCCTGCCGTGAAGAGGACCGCGCCCACCACGAGGTAATGCACGACTCCGACGGGATCGATCAGAGGGTTCATCGAAGGGCCTCGGCGAGTTCTCGGGACGACCGGCGACGCTTAGCCCGGGCCAGGTAGGCCGCTCCGACGAGCACGACGAGCAGGTGGACGGACACGATCTCGAACGGCAGCAGGTAGCCGCTCCGGCCGCCAACTGCAGGCCCGCCGTTCGCACCGCCGGCATCCGCGGACGGCCCCGATGACGGATCGTCGACCCGCACGCCCACAAGCGCCATCCCGAGCGGCGAAGCCATCGGTTCGAGCGGGCCGGCGGCGGTCCCGGCAGCCGCCGGGAGACGGCCCGGCTCCCGCCAGGCGTGGACCGAAAACGCCGCCTGCAGCAGCACCGCCAGGAGCGACGCCGCCACGATCCCGGCGAGCACGCGGTCGCTGGTCGCGGTCTTGATCGATACGAACGGAGCCTGCGCTGTGAGCATCACTCCGAAGACAAGCAGAACGAGCGTTCCGCCGACGTAGATCATCAACTGCATCGCCCCGACGAACTCCGACCCGGCGAGGAAGAAGAGCCCGGCCGTCGCGCCGAGCGAGAGCACGAGGTAGAAGGCCATCCGCACGATGTTGTCCGCCAGCACCACCGCCACGGCCATGCCACAGGCGACGATCGCGAACGCGAGAAAGAACAGCCCGTGCCAGTTGACGGCGGCCAGCGGCATCGCCGCCATGCTCAACGGCGTCACCGCCATGCCGAACAGGGACGAAGGCATCATCGCGACACCCGCCTCTCAGAGAACCGGGACGCCCCGGGCGCCATCGCAGCCTCGGAAATCGGACGCGAGGAGACGACATCCCGGGCCACGCCGCCGCCGGGGCCCTCGAGCCACCCTTCGCGGATTTCACCTGCCGGCCGGGACAGCACACGCCGGCCGGCGAGCCCGACGAGCCCGCCGGGCAGGAAAAAGCTCCAGAGCATGGCGCCCGCGAACATGGCTGCGGCGATCGGGGTGCAGTATTTGAGGCAGGTCGTCATCACCTGGTCGATCCGCAGACGCGGCAACGTCCAGCGGACCCACATCATCACGACCACTCCGAGCGTCGCCTTCAGGATCAGGTTCAGGCAGCCGACGAGCCGGACAAGGTAGCCGGCCGTGTCGCCAGTGCCATCGCTGAAGCCCAAGAGCGAAGCAATCGGCACGGGACCGTTCCAGCCACCCAGGAAAAGCACGGAAGCCAGGGCGCTGACCAGGAACATAGACCCGTACTCCGCCATGAAGAAGAAGCTCCAGCGGAGGCCGGAATACTCGGTGTGAAACCCCGCCACGAGCTCGCTCTCGGCCTCGGCAAGGTCGAACGGAGCGCGGTTCACGCTCGCCACCGCGCAGGTGAAGTAGACCCAGAAGATCACGAAGGTGAACGGGTCGTGGAAGAGATACCAGTTGGTGAACCAGCCCGCCTGCTTTTCCCCGATCGTCACGAGGTCCATGCTGCCGGCGAGCATCACGGGAACGACCACGCACATCCCCAGCGGCACCTCGTAGCTCACGACCTGCGCCGCCTCCCGCATGGCGCCGAAGAGCGACCACTTCGAGGCCGATGCGTAGCCCGCCAGGATGACGCCGAACACCTCCAGCCCGAGCACCGCCACGACGTAGAAGACGCCGACGTTCAGTCGCTGCCCGACGAAATCGAACGCGAACGGGAGTGCGATGAAGGCTGCAAACGAGGCACAGAAGCTCACGTAGGGCGCGATGCGGAAGAGCAGCCCGTCGGCCCCCTCGGGCATGAGGTCCTCCTTCGCGAGGAGCTTGATGCCGTCGGCCACGCTCTGCAGCCAGCCGAACTTGCCGCCGGTTCGCGTGGGCCCGAGACGGTCCTGGATACGGGCGGCGATCTTCCGCTCGGCCCAGATGAACACAAGGGCTCCGACCGCCATCACGTTGAGAATCAGCACCGCCGCGACGGTGGCGGTGATCGTCCAGGCCAGCCATGCCGGCAGGCCGAGCGTGTTGATCAGGAAGGCGGCCATTGGGAGAGCATTATTGTGAGAGCATCATTGTGAAAAATTTCACGAAGTGTGCGCGAACCCGGGCCGAATCACAAGTCCCGGCCAAAAACCGCCCCGGCCAAAAACCGTAACGGGCAGTTCCCCGATCACCGATCGATCTCGCCCATGACAATATCCAAGCTTCCCACGATCGCCGGCACGTCCGCGATGAGGCAGCCGCGGCAGAGTTCGGAGAGCACCGACAGGTTCGAGAATGAACTCGACCGGGCACGGGCCCGCCACGGGATCGCGGTGCCATCGGAGACGACGTAGAAGCCCATCTGTCCCTTCGGACATTCCGTCTCGAGATAGGCATCGCCCGCCGGCATTTTCTCGGTCAGTTTCAGTGGTTCTCCGAGTGGATCCTTGCATGCGGAGTAGCGGTCGATCGCCTGCCGCACGAGATCCATCGACTGGACGACTTCGAGCATCCTCACGAAAAAGCGGTGCCAGCAGTCTCCGAGAACCGCGTCGGACGGCACCGCCGGGTAGGCGTGGTCTCGCGGATAATGGCCGTTTTTCATCACGGCCACCTCGAACGCGTAGCCGTCGTACATCGCCGTGTAGATGCCCTCTCCGTCCCGCCTCATGTCCTGATCCACGCCGCTGCCGCGGAGAACGGGCCCGGAGCAGCCATAGTCGATCGACATCTCCCGAGGCAGCACCCCGATACCCGCAGTCCGCTTCACGAAGATCGCGTTCGTGGTGAGGAGAGTGTGGTACTCCTGGATCACGGGCTCGAACTGGTCGAGGAACTGCTCGCACTTCGACAGCCAGCCAGGCGGCAGGTCGGCGGTGAGCCCGCCAACGGTGATGTAGCTGTAGGTCAACCGGGCACCGCAGGCCTCCTCGAAGAGATCGAGGATCTTCTCTCGCTCCCTGAAAGCGTAGAGGAACGGACTGAACGTACCGAGATCGAGGCCGTAGGCTCCCATGCCGACGAGATGGCTCGAGATCCTTCCGAGCTCGGCGATGAGGACCCGCAAGTGCCTCGCCCGCTCGCTCACCCGGTGACGCATCAGCTTCTCGACGGCGAGGGCCCAGCCGAGGTTCATGTTCATCGCGGCCAGGTAGTCCATCCGGTCGGTGTAGGGAATCCACTGCCTGTGCGTGAGATTTTCACCGATTTTCTCAGCGCACCGGTGTAGGTAGCCGATGTGC
>JBIIOJ010000087.1:0-11368 GCA_044337015.1 Pirellulales bacterium | reverse complement strand
GACGCCCCGCGGTTCTCGTGATCAACGCCGGCTCGTCGAGCCTGCGGGCCGCCGTCTTCGGCGCTATCGGGGGCCGGGCCGAGGCGACCGCGCGGCCGCCGCTCGCCAGGGTCCATTTCGAGGAGCAGCCGACACGGCCGCTCTTCGAGCGGGCGCTCGAGGAGCTCCGCTCGGTCGCGGAAGATGTCGAGGAAGGGATCGAGATCGTGGCCGTCGCCCACCGCGTCGTGCATGGCGGGGCGGACCGCGAGGAGCCGGCCGTGATCGATGCCGCCGTGCTCGCGGAGATCGAGTCGCTCGTGCCGCTCGCGCCGCTCCACCAGCCGCACAACCTCGCCGGCATCCGCGCGGCGATCGCCTGCCTTCCGACGGCCCTGCAGGTGGCCTGCTTCGACACCGCCTTCCACCGCACCTGCCCGACCACTGCCCAGCGGTTCGCCATCCCAACGCGGCTGCACGATCGCGGCATCCGACGCTACGGCTTCCACGGCCTCTCCTACGCGTCGATTCGCTCGCAGCTGCCCGCCGTTGTCGGTGGCATGCCGAGGCGGGTGATCGCCGCCCACCTCGGCGCGGGGGCGAGCCTCTGCGGCCTGCTCGACGGCCGCAGTGTCGCGACGACGATGGGGTTCACGCCGCTCGACGGGCTCGTGATGGCGACCCGCTGCGGCAGCCTCGACCCGGGCGTCGTGATCCACCTCGTGGCGGAGGGGATGGACGCCGCAACGCTCACGAGGCTCCTCTACCACGAATCGGGGCTGCTCGGCGTCTCGGGCTCGACCGGCGACATGCGGACGCTGCTTGCGAGCGACGACCCACGGGCCCGCGAGGCGGTCGACCTCTTTTGCCATCGCGCGGTCCGTGAGATCGGCTCGATGGCCGCGGCACTCGGCGGGGTCGATGCGATCGTCTTCACGGCGGGCATCGGCGAACGCGCCCCGGCCGTGCGACGGCGAATCGCCGCGGAGTTCGGCTGGCTCGGGCTTTCGCTCGACATGGAAGCCAATGCCGCAGCCACCGGCGGCGGCCCCGCGCGGATCAGCACGGCTGAAAGCAAGGTCATGGTCTGGGTCATCCCGACGCAGGAGGAGCGGACGATGCTCGGATACACCCTCGACGTGCTCGCCCAGTCGGCGGCGTGATAGTCTGCGACTCCCGAAGAGTGTCCCGGAAGCCATCCACGATGCAGCGAGAGACGGTCGCCGAAGAAAGTCGCTCGGAAAAACCGTCGGCGGCAAGAGGAGTGCTCGTCATCCTCGGCGCCTCCGGCGACCTGACGAAGCGGCTGCTCGTGCCGGCCCTCTACAACCTCGCCTGCGACGGGTTGCTGGCCGACGATTTCGCCGTCGTCGGCATGGCCCGCAGGCCGCTCTCGACGGAGGAGTTTCGCCGGCAGCAACGGGAGGACATCGCCCGGTTCAAGACCCGCTCCGCCCTCGACGAGGACCGATGGCGGTGGCTCGAATCGCGGCTGCACTACACGTCGGGGTCGTTCGACGATCCCGAGGCGTTCGTGCGGCTGAAGTCCGTCGTCGACGACGTGGGAAGGGCGTCGGCCGCGGCCGGCAACACCGTGCTCTACCTCGCGATCTCGCCCGATCTCTTCGACGTCGTGAACCGCCGGCTCGCGGAGGCGGGATTCCCGGGGCAGGCCGGCTCGACGCGGATCATCGTCGAGAAGCCTTTCGGCAAGGACCTCGCTTCGGCGGAGTCGCTCAACGCCGCGCTGCTGGGCACCTGGCGGGAGGAGCAGATCTATCGCATCGACCACTACCTCGGCAAGGAGACGGTGCAGAACCTCCTCGCCTTCCGGACGAGCAACGGCATGTTCGCGCCGATCTGGAACGGCGACTGCATCGACCACATCCAGATCTCCGCGCTCGAGACCGTCGGCGTCGAGACCCGCGGCGGCTACTACGACAAGACCGGCGTCGTCCGCGACATGATCCAGAACCACCTCATGCAATTGCTCGCCTACGTCTGCATGGATCCGCCCGCTTCGCTCGATCCCGACGCGGTCCGCGACGCGAAATCGCGGCTGCTCGAGGCGGTGCGGATCCCGGACCGCGACGACGTGAAGCGGGATTGCGTGCGGGGGCAGTACGCCGCGGGACGAACGGCCGACGGCTCGCCGGCACCGGCCTACCGCGACGAGCCGAACGTCGATCCGCGAAGCGACACCGAGACCTTCGCGGCGGTCAAGCTCAACGTCGACAACGACCGCTGGAAGGGGATGCCCGTCTACATCCGCTCGGGCAAGGGACTCTGGAAGCGGGGCACCGAGATCGTCGTGCAGTTCAAGGAAGCCCCCGGCGACCACGAGCCGAACCTGCTCGTCTTCCACATCCAGCCCTTCCAGGCGATCGAGATTCGCCTCCAAGCGAAGCGGCCCGGCCCCGAGTTCGCGCTGCAGTCGGCCGGGATGCAGTTCGACTACGCGGAAACCTTCGAGGCGCAGCGGGGCACCGGCTACGAGGTGCTGCTGCTCACCGCGATGCGGGGCGACCCGACGCTCTTCTCGCGGACCGACTTCGTCGAGGGATCGTGGAGGATCGTGCAGCCGGTGCTCGACGCCTGGAAACGCGAGCCCGCCGCGGGCTTTCCCGACTACGAGCGGGGCACCTGGGGACCGAAGGCCGCGGCAACGCTGCTGGCGAGGGATGGGCGGCGATGGCACGAGATGCTCGACCGCGACGTGCTCTCCCGCAGCCGATTCTTCGCCTCCGCGCCGGCCGTGCTCTTGAGCAACCTCGTGCTCGCGTTCGAGCCGCGGGCCGTCGCAGCAGGAGAGGTCGTCGTCGAAGAAGGGGAGCGGTCGAGCGACGTCTACTTCGTCTGCCGCGGGAGCCTCGAGGCCGTGGCCGCCGACGGCAGGCATCTCGGCACGATCGGGGAAGGGGAGTTCTTCGGCGAGATCGCGGCTTTGACCGGAACCCCACGGACGGCGACGGTCCGGGCGGCGACGGGCTGCGACCTGCTCTTTCTCCCGAGTGCGTCGTTCCGGCGGATGCTCCACGACTTTCCGGAGGCGGAGGCCGAGTTTCGGCGGATCGCCGCGGAACGCACCCGAACGGGGTGAGCCAACCTGGCTCCGGACCGCGGCGGCTCACGGCAGCGGCTTCATGGGGAAGGTATCATCTCGGGCTCGCAGAAGCAGATACAGGGAGCCGGCTCGGGCCGGACGGCGATGCGGGTTGAACTCTTGCCGTCGAGCTTCACGAGCGACCGGAGGGCCGGCTCGGCGCAGTTTCTCTCGAGCTACGTTGTCGGCGATTCGATCGCGATCGACGCCGGTTCGATCGGCCTTTTGGACGACGTCGAACGCCAGAGGCGGATCCGGCACGTGTTCCTGACCCACGGGCATCTCGACCACGTCGCGAGCCTCCCGCTCTTGCTCGAGAACGTGTTCGAGCCGGGGCGGCCGGGAGTGGAGGTGATCGCCGAAAACGCCGTGCTCCAGCAGGTCCGACGCGACCTTTTCAACGGAAACATCTGGCCGGATTTCTTCGAGCTATCGACCAGCGCCGGCGAGTTCGCGCGGGCCACGCCGATCGAACGGCTCGAGACGGTCGAACGGGCCGGCTGCCGCGTGACGTCCGTGCCCGTCTCCCATTCCTGCCCGACGAACGGCTTCGTGGTGGACGACGGCTCGGCCTGCGTGGCCTTCGCCGCCGACACGGGTCCGACAGATCTGCTATGGCGGCATCTCGCGGAGCGGGACCGGCTGCGGGCTGTTTTTCTCGAATGCAGCTTTCCAGCGTCGCTCGCGGACCTCGCCACCCGATGCGGCCACCTCTCCACGAAGACCTTCGCCCACGAGCGGGCCCGCCTGCCGGCCGATGTCCGCACGATCGTCGTGCACCGCAAGCCGGCCCACGCCGAACGGATCGCGGCGGAGCTCACCGGCCTCGGCCTGCCCAACGTCGCACTCGTCGAGCCGGGCCTCGCCTACGACTTCTAGGCCGCGCGGCCGCAGGCGGTGAGCACGAGTGACCGCGGCCCGCCATGGTCGCGGTGCTCGCAGAGGTAGATGCCCTGCCAGGTGCCCAAAAGCAGCCGGCCGTCACCGATCGGCACGGTGACCGACGAGCCAAGGAGCGATGCCTTCACGTGGGCCGGCATGTCGTCGGGGCCTTCCATCGTGTGCACATAGGGAAAGTCTTCCCGGGCGATCGCGTTGAACGCCATCTCGAGGTCACGGGGAACGTCGGGGTCGGCATTCTCGTTGATCGAGAGGCTGGCCGACGTGTGCCGGATGAACACGTGGAGCAGGCCGACCGTGAAGCGGGGCATGCCGCGCAGGGCCCCCTCGACCTCGGCGGTGACGAGGTGAAACCCGCGGCGACGCGGCGCGAGTCGAAGTTCCGTCTGGTACCAGGCCATGACGAGATGGTACCGAGTTCCGAAGGAACTCGGCAGCAACACAGCGGAGGTGTCAGTCGATGGTGATCAGCTCGCTCGAGTTCAGCACGGCTCGGCAGAAGGCCTCCAAGCCATGGGCCGCCACGAAGGCCCGGGAATGTTCACGTTCGTGAGGCGTCGGATCTCGCTGGTATGCCAGCCGGTAGGCGTCTTCGACGGGGCTGCCAGAGGCGGCGATCCGCGCGGCAAAGGCCCTGGCCATGTCGATCACGAAGCCATGATTGAGGAGCGTCAGCGCCTGGAGCGGCGAGGTAGTATTGCTTCGTTTGGGGGCGGCGAAGGCGACGTCGGGGAAATCGAAATCAGTGAGCATGTCCACAATGCTCGCCCGAGCGCTCTGATGGTAGACCGAACGGCGGTAAGTCTCCGGCCCGTGCGTGTCGAGCGGAAAGTAGGTGGAGACGTTATTTTGAGTGAACTTGTAGAGCCGGAATCCGGGCCCGCCCATCGGCTCGAGTTTCAGCACGCCCGCCACCGTGAGCATCGTGTCACGGATCTCCTCGCCGGTCGCCCGACGCGGCGGGAACCGCCACAGAAAGCGGGCGTCTTTGTCGATTCCTGCGGCCTCCGCCCGGAAGGCCGATGACTGGCGGTAGGCCTGCGACGTGAGAATCAGCCGATGGAGCGGCTTGAGCCTCCAGCCCGCGGCCCCCTGCCGCTCGTCGCCGATGAGATAGCCGGCGAGGTAGTCGAGCAACTCCGGGTGGGTTGGCTGCCCGCCGAGATAGCCGAAGTCACTCGGTGTGTCGACGATTCCGGTGCCGAAGTGGTAATGCCACACCCGGTTGGCCAGCACGCGGGGGGTGAGGGGGTTTTCCGACGACACGATCCACTCTGCCAGCCGCCGCCGCCGCTCTCCCTCCGGTGCATCCAGCGGCAGGCTGTAGGACGGCGCCACGCGGTCGAGCATCGACAGGCTCGATGGGGCGACCGGATCGACGGGCTTCATCGGGTCGCCGCCGCGGTGGACGTAGGTCGGCTCCTTGGGCTGCTCGAACACGCCGGCCCAGGCCTCGCGGAGCGGCGGGACCTCCTCGAGGCGACGGCGGAGTTCCTCGAGTTGGCGGCCCAACGCGTCGAGTTCCTCGCGCTCACCCGCGGTCGTCAGCTGCCGCTTCAGCCGCTCGAGGCCGTGCTGCCGCGACCATGGCTCCCGGTCGTCACCGCTGGCCACGGTCGTCCAGCGTTCGCCGTCGAGCGACGTCTCGATGCGATACTCGCAGGGGAAGTCGCCCTGAAGCTTGTCGCTTCCCCCCAGACCATTCGTGAACATGACCCGCCCGATCCGCTCCACCTGCGGAAGCGTGATCGTCAGCACCGGCGGCCTGCCGATGAAATACTGCTCGCCCAGCCGCCCGTCGATCACAAATTGCGGCCCGTAGGCCTCCGGGAAATCCTCCGCAGTGACGCCGCGGGCCCCCTCCACCCGGCCGCCGGCCGAGGCCGCCGCCACGTTTCTCGGCCGATCGTCCGCCGTCCAGACCTCGACCTCCGTGAGGCGGCCGAAATCCCTCCCGCTCGGGCCGGCGGCGTCTCCGGTGTCGGCGAGCACCGTCATCCGTACGAAGCGGGCCTCACGCGGCGGGAACGACTCCTCGGTGAGCCGCGGATCGACCTTCGGCCGCGGAAACGACCGCGCCGGCAGTTCCGCTTCCGCCCGCTGCGCGACCGCAGCGTCGAGTTTCGCCCGCTGCGACTCGATCTCCGCGATCTGCTTCCGCAGGCCGCCGGTCTGCTCGGCGTACCGCTTCCGCTCCTCCTTGCTCGCCACGACCCGGCGGCCGTGCTTGACGCCCTCGAACGCCGCCCGCAGGCGGTAGTAATCCTCCGTCGGGATCGGGTCGAACTTGTGATTGTGGCAGCGGGCGCAGTTGATCGTCAGCCCGAGGAAGCCGCTGCCCGTCGCCGTGACGATGTCGTCGAGCGTGGCGGCGCGGATGTTGGCGTTGGCGACGGGATCCTGGTTCTTCACGTCGTCGAAGGGGCCGGCCACGAGGAAGGCCGTGGCGACTTCCACGTCCGGATCGTCCTTGCCGAGGATGTCGCCGGCCAGGTGTTCCACGATGAACCTGTCGAAGGGCTTGTCGTTGTTGAACGACCGGATGACGTAATCGCGGAATAGCCAGAGGTCGTTGATGATGAAGTTCCGCTCGAAGCCGTTACTCTCCCCGAAGCGGACCACGTCGAGCCAGTGCCGCCCCCACTTCTCACCGTAGCGGGGCGACGCGAGAAGCCGGTCCACCAGCCGCCCGACCGCCCCGTCGGGATCGCGAGCATGGTCGGCGGCGAAGGCCTCCACCTCGCCGGTCGTCGGCGGCAGGCCGTGCATGTCGTAGGTCATGCGGCGGACGAGCGTGCGAGCGTCGGCCGGCGGGCTGGGCGTGAGTTCCTGTCGCTTCATCGCCTGGAGCAGGAACCGATCCACCGGATTGGCCTGCCAGGCCGGCTGGCTGCCCGGCGCGCTGTCCAGCTCCGGCGGCTCGACCCGCGCCAGTGGCTGCAGCGACCACCAGGTCTTGTCGGCCCGCTTTACTTCCACCTTGCCATCGAGCCGGGGGTCGGCTGCGCCCATTTCGATCCACGTGACGAAGTCGGCGATCTCGGCGTCGGACAGCTTGTCGCCGTCCGGCGGCATCTCGCGGCCCTCCTCCTCGTGGCGGATCAGCGTGACGAGCAGGCTCTCCTCGGGCTTGCCCGGCACGATCACCGCCGCACCGCCATCGCCCCCCTTCTCCCAGCCGGCCTTCGAGTCGAGGAAGAGGTTGCCGGCCAGATCCTCGGCCCCAGCGCTGTGGCACCCGTAGCACCGCTCGACGAGCACCGGCCGGATCTTCTGCTCGAAGAACGCGATGCCGTCTTTGCCATCGTCGGCCGCGGCGCGGATGCAGCCGAGACCGAGGAGTGGAAGGCAGAGAAGAGTCGTGGCGTTTCGCATGGCAGGCTCCCGGACGGATCAGGCCAAGACGTCGTGCAGCACGTGGCCATGCACGTCGGTCAGCCGGCGGGCGGCACCGTTGTGGTAGTAGGTGAGTTTTTCGTGATCGATGCCGAGAAGATGCAGAACCGTGGCATAGAAGTCATAGACGGTCACCACGTCTTGCACGCTGCGGCGGCCCAGATCGTCGGTCGCCCCGTGGCTCACCCCACCCTTCACCCCGGCGCCCATCATCCAGGTGGTGAAGGCATCGGGATTGTGATCCCGCCCAGTCGTGCCCTCCTGGCAGGTGGGCATCCGGCCGAACTCGGTGCACCAAATTACGAGCACGTCGTCGAGCATGCCCCGCTGCTTGAGATCGGTGAGCAGGCCGGCCGTCGGCTGATCGAAGATTGGCAGATGCCGATCGTAATCAGCCTTGAGCGTCTTGTGGGCATCCCAATTGAGCAAGCCGTCAACGGCGCTGGCCCGCGACGCACAGTAAAGGCTCACGTAACGCACGCCCCGCTCGAGCATCCGCCGCGCGAGCAGGCAATTGCGCGCGTAGGCCGCCTTCAGCGGGTTGGGATCCTCGGTGCCGTAGAGTTTCCGCGTCTGCTCAGTCTCGCCCGCCAGATCGCCGACCTCGGGGGCGGCCGTCTGCATCCGCGCCGCGAGTTCATACGCCGCGATCCGTGCGCGCAGTTCCTCGTTACCGGCCCGGTCGGCAGCGTGCCGCCGGTTGATCTCATCAAGGAATCGCCGTGTCGCCAGATCTTCGTCGGCCGAGATCGATGCAGGCCGCGACAGGTTCCGCAGCGGCTGCTGCATCGCCATCGTCACGCCTTGATACTTCGCCGGCAGGAAGCCGTTGCCCCAGTTGGCCTTGCCGTTGGGCGGCTCGCCCCGCACGTCCTGGATCGCGACGTAAGTCGGAAGGTTGTCGTTGAGTGTGCCAAGCGCATAGCTGACCCAGGCCCCAGCGGCGGGGAACCCTTCGCGGGTAAAGCACGAGTTCATGAAGATGCAGCCTGGCCCGTGGGTGTTTGTCCTCGAGACCATCGAGTGCAAAAACGCGATGTCGTCAACATGGGCCGCCATGCAGGGCAGCATCGACGAGATCCGCTTGCCCGACTGCCCGGCCGACATGAACGGCCACGGGGACTTCATCAGGTTGCCGTTCTTGCCCTGGAACGTGACCTCCGTCTCGGCGCCGGGCATGGGCGTACCGTCAAACTTGTCGAGCGACGGCTTTTCGTCCCAGAGATCCATGTGCGACGCGGCACCAGGACAAAAGATCTGCAGCACTTGTTTGGCCTTTGGGGGCGCGCCCGCCGAAACCCAGGCTGCATCGGCTGCCGCCTCCCGGGCCAACAGCGACGCAAATGCAACGCCGCCCATGCCCGAGGTCATCTGACCAAGAAACAATCTCCGGGAGAGGTCGGCCATGACGTGCTGAGACGATTTCGCGACCGAAGCAGAGTTGGTTTCCCTAGGTGCGTGCATGAGAGCGTCGGGAGACATGGCGTTTCAGCTGGGGTATGGGCAACAAGGAAAAGCCCGAGACACTCGTGAAATGGATCGAATGCCCTGAAGATACCGCCGGGGATGCCTGGTCGGCGAATATTCAGGCACCCTCCGATGACGTCGAACTTCCCGATTACCCGCAGTGGCACTACCCGCAGTGGCACTACCCGCAGTGGCACGGTGCGGAGTGACGTCCTCCGCAAAACCTGACTCAGGCCTTGTCAGATAATCTTCGTGCCCCGTCTGGGGCTGAAAAGGCAGGAAAGTTTCAGCAAAGTCATCGAGATCAAAAATGACTCGCTGCGCATTGAGCCTTGGAAACAAGGCATGTTTGATTGGACGTTCTTCACCAAACGGAGAGGGCGGGATTCTTTCGGGACTGTTTTGTACGGTCCCGGATTTTCTGCGATTCCTGACGCAAGGTCCATGCCTGTCAACGACTTGTGATCGTTGGCTGGCGTTGGTACGGAGCGGCCCGTTTTGGGCAAAGTCAGGACCCTTCAGCAAAGTTTCAGCAAAGTTTTTCAGGGTCATGCCGGAGAGGGTTGGCCTCTCCGCTCGGGCCCGCGGTGCGACCCGGGGGAACGCGATCGTGCCGCCGGCGGCGGCGAAAGGGGGTGCGTCATGATGCACCTCCGCCAACCGATCCTGCTCCCGAAGAAGGAGCCGCTCCGCGCTCTGATCCACGCCCGGTTCTCCACGGAGGAGCAGCGTCAGTCGAGCATCGACGACCAGGTGGCCTCGTGCAGGACGTTCCTGGAGTCGAACCTGCCGAAGGGCTGGAAGCCGGAGCAGGTCGAGATCGACGTCATTGCCGAGCCCGAGGTCAGCGGCGAGATCGCCGACCGCCCTGGGATCAATCAGGTCTGGGCCGGCATCGAGGCCAAGCGATGGCACCTGATCATCGCCGAGGAATCGAGCCGGCTCTACCGCCACCACACGAAGGCGGGCGAGCTCTTCGAGTCGGCGGTGGACGCCGACGTGCGGGTGATCTGTACGTCGGACTACATCGACACGGCTGACGACGACTGGCCCGATCGGCTGCACATGAGCCAGATGCAGCACGCCCGCTCGAACTTCTACACCCGGAAGCGGATCGAGCGAGCACACGACGGCTTGTGGGCCCGTGGTGCCGCCGTCGGCAACACGGCGATCGGGTACAAGCGTCGACCGACCCTGCTGGCGACCGAGACCGAACCCGCCAGGGGGCCGTTCTTCGACGTCATCGATGAGGAGAAGGCGGCGGTCATCCGCGAGGTCTTCGAACGGATCGCCGCCGGCGAAACGGCGTCCGCGATGTGGTGCTTGCTCGCGTGAAGGAGCTTCATGAGAAGGGTGGCGCGGTGGCCGCCGAACTCAAGAAGCTCGACAAGGAGCTGGATCTTACGGAGTACCACATGGAGAACTGCGCCGCGATCGTGCGGCTCATGGAAGCCGCGGGGCTCGCGGAACCGTACCGACGGCTGACCGAGAAGCCCGACCATGTGCCGCAGTGGTGGAGCAAGCACTGGCTGAAGGCGGGCGACCGCAAGGGCGGTGGCAAATGCCGCCGGGCGTCATGATGTCAGGAGCTCGGGGGCGCCGCCGATGGCTTCGGCTTCGGTCGCCAGATTTCATGGCCGGAGGCGGCTTGCCGCTTCCGGGCGTCCTCGACGATGGCCGCGAGATCGTGTCCAAACTTTTCAGCAATTCGTCGCCGAGTCGCGTGAATATCTTCGATCGTCGTGTCGCGATCAGGAGATTTCTGTGTCATCGTTCAGCAGCTCCTCTGGTGTGCAGATGATCGGCCTCGCGAGTCCCGCGCTGTCCAGTACGCCAAAAACCTTGGGAAGGATTCGCGCATTCGCGATATGCGTGCAGTTCCACGTCAACAGCTAGTCTACTTGGTGATGAGCCACCATGGCGATATGCAAGGCGTCGATACTCGCCGATCGTGGCAGAATCGCCTTTCGAAGGATCTCTTCGGCGATGTCCAGGATTGCCCCTTCAACAGGCAGGAAAGGATAGTCCGGTCAATGGCACCTCCGCACCGGTCTTTCGGCTGATGAGCGACTCGTGAGCCCTCGGGAGGAGCGGCCCGAGCGTCCGGAGCGGGTTTCTCGAAACGCCCCGCGCCCGCTTCGGCGGCGTTTTTCTGGCGTCTCCGCAGACCGCGTCCCAGTCGGCCGTTCCCGGGGCTTCGACGCCTCGTGTCCGACGCCGGTCAGAGGCTGTGAATATCGATCACGGGCAACTCGTCGGGCGACATCTGAACCGCTTCGCGATCGTCATGATTCTGCACGAGTTTGCCCCAGTCGATCGGCGGGCCCCAGGCAATCCGCGAGGTGTCGTGCGAGCGGGGCTTTTGATGCGCGTCGCAGCAGCCTTCCGTGGCGTGACCGTCGCCCTCATGCCCGCCGGTCACCGCCTCTTGGCGCTTTCCGACGTTCCCGATCGCCAGCGACGTGACGGCCCGCCTGAGCTTGTGGTTGGGTGCAAACACCCCGTGATACCTGTGCCTGTGCT
>JBIIOJ010000086.1:0-11393 GCA_044337015.1 Pirellulales bacterium | reverse complement strand
AGCGGGAACCCGCGGGAGAGGCGGAAGAGCCTCGCGACGCGCCCGACCGAAGCGACCGCTACCTTGTCTGCACGACGCACGGGGGGCGGCGGATCGCGGTTCCTCTCGCCCACGTGGTGCGGCTCGAGCAATACGCCGCCCGCGACCTCGAACCTCTCGGCTCCCGGCTGGTCGTTCGTCGCGGTGATGCCTTCACGCCCGTCGTCGACGCCGACGCCTTGCTCGGCGGCGGACGTTCCGGCCAAGCGGAACGGGTGCAGTTGGTCGTGATCGATGGCAACGATGGCGGACTGGCCCTCGCGGTCGACGGCATTCTCGACGTCGTCACCGCCGAGAGCGATCTCCAGCCCGAACTCGCCGCCCCGGGCATCTCGGGCTCGCTCGCCCTCGGCGGGCTGGCCACCGAGGTGCTCGATCTCGCCTTCACCGCGACCATCGGCCATTCCGCCTGAACAGCTGCCACGCACACCGATGACGAACCTCGTCCAGATCGCCGTGATCCGAGCCTGCACGTTTCGCGTGGGCGGCGACTGCTTCGCGATCGCCGCCGACCGTGTGACCGAGGTGATCCTGCAGGGCCACGTCACCCGCGTGCCGCTCGCCCCGGCGGGCGTGCTCGGGCTCGTCCAGCTTCGGGGCCGGATCGTGCCGGTGATCGACCTCGCCGATCGGCTCGGCATCGTTCGCGCAGCCGCCGGCAGCGCGAGAACGCACCTGATCGTCGAGGCCCAGGGAGATCACTACGGACTGCTCGTCGACGAGATGCTCGAAGTGATCGACATCCCCAACGATCGCATCGAGCATCCCACCGATGCGGCCGTCTCCCACGAGGCCGTCGTCGGGGTTTTTGCCGCCCCAGAGCGTCTCGTGCATCTCCTCGATCCCGAGCGCATGATTCAGTCCCTGGTGCGGCCACGCACCCAGAACCCAGCACGGCACGGAGCATTCCATGGCGGACCAGTTTGACACGGGCATGAACGCGGCGAATCCACCGCAGGCCGGCTGGCTTGCCTTTCTCGGCAATCGGCTGCTCCTGTCGCTGTTGGCGGTGTCGCTCATCCCGATGGCGTTCATGGGCATGACCACCTACCGCACGGCCTCGCAGGCCCTGCGGGAGCAGGCCTTCAGCAAGCTGGACACGGTCAACACCATCACTGGCAAGGCGGTCGAGCGGTACTTCGAGAACCTCCGCCACGAACTGCAGGTGCTCGCCGAGGACCAGATGACGCTCGACGCGCTGCAACGGTTCCGGGACAGCTTCGATCGAGTCGTCGCCGACAATAAACTGGACGAGAAGGAACTCGCCCGCGTCCGCCGCGAGATCGAGTCTTTCTACGCCGGAGATTTCGCCGCGGAGTTCCTCAGGCGGACCGGGGAATCGCTCGCGGCCAAGCCGCTCGTCGACTCCCTGGACGACACCTCCGCCTACCTCCAATGCCTCTACATCCGGCGGAACGAGAACCCGATCGGGTCGAAGCACCTGCTCGATGCGGCCGCCGACGGCTCGGCGTACACGAAGGCGCACGGTGAGTTTCATCCGCTCTTCCGCAGCCTGCGGGACAAGTACGGCCTGTCCGACGTCTTCCTGATCGATGCGGCGACGAGCACGGTGGTCTACAACGTCTCCAAGGAGATCGACTTCGCGACCCCCCTGCGGGCCGGACCGCTGGCGGGCACGAGCCTCGCGAGGGCCTTCCAGGAGGCGGCCTCCGCCGGCCGCCGCGACGCCGTCGCCTTCGGCAGCTACGCCCGCTACCTTCCGTCCTACAACGATCCGGCGGGCTTCATCGCCGCCCCGATCCACGAGGGCCGACAGGTCGTGGGCGTGGTGGCCTTCCAGATTCCGCTTGAACGGGCCGACGCGATCATCGGCGAGACGACCGGCATGGGCGAGAGCGGCGAGACCTACGCCGTCGGGCCCGACCGGCTCTTCCGCAGCAACTCCCGGTTCGCGAGAGAGCTCGGCGTCGCCACGACGGTCATCGACCCGAAGTTCAAGGTCGACACGCCGGCCGTGAAGGCGGCGCTCGAGGAGGGCCGGTCTGGCGTGGCCGCCGGGCTCGACTACCGCGGTCAGCCCGTCCTTTCCGCCTGCCGCCCCGTCACCGTCCATCGCGATCCCGCCGGCGGCCGGGGGGACGTCCGCTGGGCGCTCGTCTCGGAGATCGACTCAGCCGAGGTGCTCGAGCCGATCAACCGGCTCTGGCGGTTCGGTCTGATGGTCTTCGCCCTCACGACGCTCGGCGTGCTCGGCGTCTCCGCGATGATCGCCCGGCGGCTCACCCGTGAGGCCCGCCGGCAGGCGGCGCTCGTCGGCGGCATCGTCGACAACACCCACGCGCTGGCCAGCGCCTCCGAGGAGCTCACGAGCGTCAGCCAGCAGATGAGCGCGGCGGCCGAGCAGACGACCGCGCAGGCCAACCTCGTCTCCGCCGCGGCCGAGCAGGTCAGCGGCAACGCGCGGACGGTGTCGAGCTCGATCGACAATCTCGTGGCCAGCATCCACGACATCGCGAGGAATGCCCAGGATGCCGCCGCCACCGCCCGCCGGGCCGTCGAGATGGCCGCGGCGACGTCCGCCACGATGGACGCGCTGGGCCGGTCGAGCCAGGAGATCGGGGCCGTCGTCAAGGTGATCAACACGATCGCCGAGCAGACGAACCTGCTTGCGCTCAACGCCACGATCGAGGCCGCGAGGGCGGGCGAGGCCGGCAAGGGTTTCGCCGTCGTCGCCAACGAAGTCAAGGAGTTGGCCCGCGAGACCGCCAAGGCCACCGAGGAGATCGGCGGACGGATCGATGGCATGCAGGGGGACACGGTTCGGGCGGTGGCGGCGATCGCCGAGATCGGGACGGTGATCGAAAAGATCGACGCCCTCCAGACGAAGATCGCGGCGGCCGTCGAGGAGCAGTCGGTGACCACGAGCGAGATCAGCCGCAACATCGGCGAGGCGACGACGGGCTCGGGCGAGATCGCGGAAAACATCGTGCAGGTGGCCCAGGCGGCACAGAGCACGGCCGAGGGGGCCTCGAACACGCAGGTTTCCTCGCAGGAACTCGCTAGGATGGCGCAGGCGCTGCAGCGGCTCGTCGACGAGTACAAGAAACGGTAGCGGCGGGCGGCAGGCCGGCCGCGACAGGGAGGTTCTCACCGTGCGGGCGCTCGTCGTTGACGACTCGAAGCCGATCCGGAGCATCGTCTCGCGGACGCTTCGCGAGCTGGACTTCGAATGTGCGGAGGCGTCCAACGGCGCGGAGGCCCTGGAGGCTTTGGCTTCCTCGGGCCGGCCCGATCTCGTGACGGTCAACTGGCACATGCCGGTGATGGACGGGTTGGAACTCGTGCGGCGGCTGCGACGCGACCCGGCCCACCGCGACCTGCCGCTGCTCATGATCTCCACCGAACACGACCGGGGTCGGATCGCCGAAGCGATGGCGGCGGGGGTGAACGACTATCTCGCCAAGCCATTCACGCCGGGATCGCTCTTGAGGAAGCTCGTGGACCTCGGCCTCTGCGCCGAAGATGCGATCGTGGGGGAAAGCCGGCGGCCGATCCGCGTGCTCATTTGTGACGACTCGCACACGATCCGCACGCTCCTCTCCGCCACGCTGGCGACCGACAACGACCTGCGGATCGCCGGCACGGCCGTCAACGGCCAGGCCTGCCTCGATTCGATCGCCTCCGATCTTCCCGATATCGTCCTGCTCGACGTCGAGATGCCCGTCATGGATGGGATCACGGCCCTGCGGGAGATCCGCCGGCGGCATCCGAAGCTGCCCGTCGTGATGTTCTCGAGCCTCACCGAGCGGGGTGCGAAAGCCACGATCGAGGCTCTGCTCGCCGGCGCAAACGACTACGTCGCCAAGCCGGCGGGTCTCGATCCCGACGATGTCGCGGCAAAAATCCGCGCGGAGGTGATCACGCGGATCAAGGCGCTCGTGCCGCGAGGAAAGCTCGCAGCCGCTTCGGCCAGGCCCAACGTGGGGGCCGTCCTGCCGGCTCGGCCGCAGCCTTCCACCCGCCGCGGCCCAGTGCAGGGAGTCGTGATCGCGGTATCGACCGGCGGCCCGACGGCGCTTGCGGAGGTGCTGCCGAGTTGCGGTCGAGCGTCGCCCGTGCCGATTCTCATCGTGCAGCACATGCCCGCCGTCTTCACGCCGCAACTCGCCGAGCGGCTCACGAAGCTCTGCGGCTTCCCCGTTCGTGAAGCTGCCGACGGGATGCCGATCGGCCCGGGGGATGTCTTGCTCGCCCCCGGCGGCCGGCACGTCGAGCTTGCGGGATCCGCCGCGTCGCCGCGGGTCCGGCTCACGGACGCGCCGCCGGAGAATTCCTGCCGCCCGTCCGCCGATGTCCTCTTCCGCTCGGCGGCCCGCCTCTGGGCCGCCGGCGCGCTCGGCGTCGTGCTCACCGGCATGGGCCGCGACGGCCTCGCCGGCTCGCGGGCGGTCGTGGAGGCCGGCGGCGGCCTGATCGCGCAGGACGAGTTTTCGAGCGTCGTCTGGGGCATGCCGGGCGAGGTCGTCCGGGCGGGCCTGGCCGACGCCGTCCTGCCGCTGGCCCAAGTGGGCGTCGAGGTGGCCTTGCGGCTCAAGATCCGCGGCGGCGACCGCGGTCACCGAGCATGAAGGTCGCCGACCCGCAGTTCACGTTCCTCTGCGGGCTGCTGAAGCGACGGACGGGCGTCTGCATCGACGAGTCCAAGCAATACCTCGTCGTGGCCCGCCTGCTGCCGATCGTGAGACAGCGAAAGATCCCGAGCCTCGAGACGCTGCTCGACCGGGTCCGGCAGGGCATCGACCCCACGCTCGAACGGGACGTGCTCTGCGCGATGATGACCCACGAGACGTCGTTCTTTCGCGACAAGGCCCCGTTCGAGGTGCTGCGGAAGCTCGTGGCGGAGACCGCCGAGCGGCGGGCCGTCGAGAAGCAGCTCACGATCTGGTCGGCCGCCTGCTCCACCGGCCAGGAGCCTTACAGCATCGCGATCATGCTCCTCGAGCACTTTCGCGATCTCGTTGCCACCTGGCGGGTGAGGGTCGTGGCGAGCGACTTTTCCGAGCCGGTGCTCGAGCGGGCCAGGTCCGGCGTCTATGGCGACCTCGAGACGGCCCGCGGCCTCCCGCCGCACCTGCTCAAGAAGTATTTCCGTCCGCTCCAGGGAAAGTGGAGCGTCGTCCAGGAGTGTCGCCGGCTCGTCGAGTTTCGATGTCTGAACCTCAACGGCACCTGGCCGATGCTGCCAGCCTGCGACGTCGTCTTCCTGCGGAACGTGATGCTTTACTTCGACGTTCCCACGCGGGCCACCCTCGTGCAGCGGGTCCGCCGCGTGCTCCACGCCGACGGGGCCCTGTTTCTCGGCGGCGCCGAGACGATGATCGGCATCGACGCCGGCTACGAACGCATCGTCGCCAGCGGCTGCAGCTACTACCGTCCCAAGCGGCCGGGCTCGGTCACGGACGCCACTCGATCCCGAGGATCGTGATGTCGTCGAGCGGCCCGACGGGGTTGCACCACTTCTCGACCGACTCGAGGAGCCCCGTGACGCTTGCCTCGAGCGGCTGCCCGCGCGCGGCCGCGATCCGGTCAGCCATCGTCTGCTCGCCATAGGGCTGCTTCTCGGGGTCCATCGCCTCCGGCACGCCATCGGAATACAGATAGAGCCGGTCGCCCGGGGCGAGCTGCAGCGTCCTCTGCTCGTACTCGACGCCCGGCACGAAGGCGACGGGAAAACCCTCGGCCCCATGGAACTCCGGAGCTCCGCCTCCGGCCGGAAGCCGCAGCATCGCGGGGTGGCCCGCCGAGACGTAGTCGAGCCGGCCCGAGGGCAGGTGGAGCACGCCGTACATCATCGTGAAGTAGAGCCCGGAGAATTCGTCCGCCTGGAAGAGGTGGTTGAGCTGCGTGGCCACTTCGGCCGGCTTCGCCACGACGATTCGCCCGTCGGCCGCCTGCCGCACGAGCAGCGACGAGTCGGAGACCTTGGGCACGAGGAACCGTCCCACGCTCACCGCCATGAGCGAGGAGGGCACGCCGTGGCCGCTGACGTCCACGACGAACAAGCCCGCGTGCTCGTCGTCGAGCGGAAAAATGTTGAGGAAATCGCCGGCCAGGCTCTGGCAGGGGACGTACTTCCACGCGACGAGCGTGCCGGGCAGCGCGACGTCGTCACCGGGCAGCAGCGACCGCTGCACCTTCGCGGCCGCCTTGAGGTCGCGGACCATGTGGGCGTTGGCCCGGGAGATCTCGGAATTGAGGGCAGCCAGTTCCTCGTTCGATTTCTGCAGGCTGTCGCGTGCCACCGACAGCTCCTGGTTGGCGACGACGAGCTCCTGGTTCTTGGTGACGGCGTTCTCGAAGGTCGAGACCAGGAGATTGAGCACCTGCTGTCGGCCCGCCTTGACTCGGAACTTCTGCCCGGCGAGCGTCACCTCGAGCGTCGCCGACTCCACGTCGTCGGCCGCCGCGAGGGGCGTCGAAAGAAGTGCCGTCATCCGCCCCAGCAGGTAGTCGGGCTCGTAGGGCTTGGTGACGTAGTTGTCGGCGCCCGCGTCGAGGCCGCGGATGATGTCGATCGGGTCGGAGAGCGTGGACAGGAGGATGAAGGGGACGGACTTCAGCGCGGGGTCCGACTTCGCCGCCTTGCAGAACTCGTAGCCCGTCATCTCCGGCATCTCGATGTCGGAGACGATGATGTCGGGCCGCCGCTCGCGGGCGAGCGCCAGCGCCAGTGCGCCGTTCTCTCCCCAGCGGACGGTGTGGCCGGCCTCCTCCAGCCGGCGTGTCAGCATGCGGGCCTGGATTCGGCTGTCCTCGGCGATCAGCACGTCGACGCCGTCGGCCATCACGAACCCTTCAGGTGAACGTCGCCAGGGCCGTCGGCGCGTCCTTGTGGATGCTGAAGAGCTTGTCGAGGTTGGTCAGCTTGAAGACCTGGAAGATTTCCGGCCGGATCGAGCACATCTTCAGCCTTCCCTTGCCGACCGCGATCTTGCGGTGGAGCTGCCCGAGCAGCCCGAGCATGGCGCTCGACATGAACTCGACGTTCCCGAAATCGAGGAGCACGTCCGGGCCGGATGCATTCGCCAGGAGCTGCGTGAGTTCCGTGCGGATCTCGTCGAGCGTCGTATCGTCGAGAATTTTCTTGTCCTTGAAGGCGACCATGTGGATGGTGTCCTTCTTCGCGGTTTGAATCCTGCGGTAGTGTTCCATGGCTGGCCAGAGGGGGTTGGGCCGCGGCGGGCGGCAAGTCCCCAGAGATTAGCCTCGCGTGCCCTGCCATGCCAGCACCCCAGGACCGTCACGTCACGCGGGCGATAATGCACTTGAGGTATTCCCCCTCGAGGCAGCTTGCGCTCACGGGGTGGTCGGGGGCGGCGCCGCGGATCTCGAGCAGCTGGATCGGCCGGCCCGACCGCTGGGCGACACCCGAGAGCATCTCGAGGAAGTCTTCTCGGGAGACCGATCCCGAGCAGGAGCAGGTGACGAGGATGCCGCCCGGCTCGAGGAGGCTGACGGCGACGCGGTTGATCCGGTGGTAGGCCCGCAGGGCGTCGTCGAGGCTCGCGCGGCTGCGGGCGAACTTCGGCGGGTCGAGGATCACCATGTCGAACCGCTCGCCGGCCGCCGCGAGCGAGTCGAGCTTCTCGAAGGCGTCGGCCGTCTCCACGGACACGGTCGCGGCGCCGTTGAGATCGGCATTGGCTTTCGCGAGGGCCGCCGCCTTGGCGCTGGAGTCGACGGCGAGCACGCTGCGCGCGCCGCCCGAGACCGCGCAGGCGACCGCGAAGCCGCCCGAATAACAGAACATGTCGAGCACCCGCCGGCCGCGGGCATGCCGGGCCGCGGCCTGGCGGTTCTCACGCTGGTCGAGGTAGTAGCCGGTCTTCTGACCCTCGGCGAGATCGACGCCGAACCGCAGGCCGTGCTCATGGACGAACACGGGGCCGCTCGGCGCGGTGCCGCGGATGAGCCGGTCGGCCAGATGCAGGCCCTCGAGTTTGGACAGGCCCCGCTCGGCGCCGCGTAGGAGGATGCCCTTGGGCCGTACTGCCGCTTCGAGCGAATCGCAGATCGTGTCGAGCCGGCCCGCCATCGCCAGCGCCGTCATCTGCACCGCGAGGTAGTCGCCGTAGCGGTCGACGATGAGTCCGGAGAGGTCGTCCCCCTCGCTGTTGACGATCCGTGCGGCCCCCTCGCGGTCGTCGAGGCCGAGTGAACGGCGGAGCGCCACGGCCGACTCGATCCGCCTCCGCCAGAGCGCCGCGTCGAGCCGCGTTGCCGCGTCGAACGCATAGAGCCTGACGCGGAGTCGGCTCGAGGCGTTCCAGAGGCCCCTGGCGATGAACGAGCGGTCGTGGGTGAGCAGATCGACGACGTTGCCGTCGGCCGGGCTGCCGTCGACCGACAGCACGGCCGAGTCGAGCACCCACGGATGGCGGCCGAAGAAAGGCCTCGCGCGGCCCGGTTTCACGAGCACCGTCGCCGTCGGCACGCCGTCGATTCCCGCAGCATCAACCTCGGCGATTCTCTCGTCAGGCATGCGCGACCTGCTTGGCCGGCCCGGGGAGCACGTGCGGCGCGGGGAGCGAGTCGCTGCCCGCATCGGCCTTCATCGTTCGTCGCCCCGTGTCGTCCCCGTCGCCACGGTTCCGGCGGACGCTCCAGCCGAAGACCTGTCCCAGGGGCCCGGAGAGAAGCGCGGGCAGGAGCACGAGATTGCCGACGAGGGCCACGGTGAGCATCGAGAGCATCATGTAGCCGAACCGCTGCGTGGGGCCGAACGGCGAGAGCGAGAAGACCGACAGGCCGATGCCGATCACGCCCCAGCTCTGGTACATCGCCCGGGCGCAGCCCTTGTAGGCGAGCATCGTCGCCTCGCGGCGGTCGAGCCCGTCGGCAATCCCCTTGCGGAACCAGAGCATGAAGTGCACGACGTCGTCGACGGTCACGCCGAGGGCGACGCTCGGCGCCATCACCGTGCCGATGTCGATGAGAAGCGTGCCGAGGTCGAGCCGCGAGAGCAGTTGGTGGCCCCAGCCCATCCCGCCGAAGACGCACACCGCCGGAAACGCAGCCGGCAGCAGGAGCACGAGCCCCGCCGAGGCCGCCCGGCAAAGGAGCACCATCACCGCCACGATGATCGCGAAATCGGTGATGAACCCGACGACGAGGCCGTCGAGCAGCGAATGCTGCGCCTTGTAGACCAGCGGCACGAGGCCGGTGTAGTCGACGCTGATGCCGTCGACGCCGCGAGACTCGTACTCCGCGAGGATCGGATCGATTCGCGTGCGGAGGTCCTTCTGGAACAGCGCGTAGTCGACCTCCTTGGTCGCGCTCACGCGGGCGCTCACCCGCCAGAGCTCCTCGAGCCGTCCCTCCTCCTCCGCTTCGGGCTTGCCGACAGACTCCCGAAGGTAGTCTCCGGCGAGGAATTCCTCGCGGTGCTTGAGCAGCTGCTTGTTGATCAGGCTCCGCTGCGTCCGCTTTCCGAGGCCGAAGGCCCGGGCCGCGGCGCCTCCCATGCCTCCTCCGTCGCTCATGTCGAGGTTCCGGGCGAACGTCACGGTCGACAGCGAACTTCCGACCTCCGGCAGGTCGGCGATCGAACGCTGGATCCGGTCGACGAGCTCCATGCGGTCGAGGAACGT
Source organism: Pirellulales bacterium (assembly GCA_044337015.1). GTDB lineage: Bacteria > Planctomycetota > Planctomycetia > Pirellulales > UBA1268 > UBA4655. The sequence continues at coordinate 1,743 of JBIIOJ010000086.1, read as the reverse complement.
CAGCGGGCACGCTCCGTCGTCGATCCTGACAAGGATCTCCATCGGAACGAGCTGGCCGAGATTCGCCTCGAGCCAGCGGTAGTCCTGCCGGATCCTCGCCTGCGGCGAGAAGAGCCGCATGAGTTGGACGCTGCTTTCGGTGAGGAACATGCCGTAGCCGAAGAAGGCCATCACCGCGAGGCAGGCGACCGAGACGAGGCCGCTGTGCCGCGTGATCCACTCGCCGGCGGCCCACCACCGGCTCTCGTCGACCGGCTTCCAGGAGTCGCTTTCCGCTCCCTCGGCGTTCCTCCCGATGCGGAGCTTCGGCGGGAAGAACTCGAGCAGAGCGGGCATGAAGCTCACGAGGATCAGGAAGCTCACGCAGACGCCCGCCGCGGAGAAGATGCCGAACATCCGGATCGGGATCAGCTCGCTGATGGCGAGCGTGGCCAGGCCGATGGCGGTGGTTCCGGTTGCGAGCGACAGCGGCAGCAGCGCGTGGTGCACGGAACGGTCGACCGCACCCAGCGTGTCGCCGGTCTCGGCGATCTGGTCGCGGTAGTAATTGGCGAGGTGGATCGCACCGCTCGTCGTGGCGACGTAGACGAGCGACGGCATCGTCAGCAGGATCGCGTCGACGGGATAGCCCGAGTACCAGACGATCGCGAGGCTCGCGAACATGCTGTAGACGCCCGAGGCGAGCACGATGAGCACGAGCGTCCAGCTCCGCAGGCTCCACCAGCTCACGATGAAACCGACGACGAGCGACAGGCCGAAGAGGATCGTGACGCTGCTCTGCCCGGCATTGTCGATCGCGACGTTGTCGACCGGCGGCCCTCCCATGTGGAGGTCCTTTTCCGGGATCGCGCACTCCTCGACGGCCGTCCTGCGGATGAAATCGATCGCGCCGTGGAGGTTCGCGCGGGCGGCGTCGGAGAGCGTCAGCACGAGGCTCGTCTGCCGCGCGGCGAGGTCGTCGGTCTCGGAGCCCTCGTCCACGCCCTGCGGCGGCGGCCCGATGATCGTGCCGGTGAGCCGCGAGACGGCCTCCTCCTCGAGCAACTTGAGCGGCTTTCGCGTCATCTGATCGACGGCCCGCGGCCCGGTCTGGACCGAGCGGAAGTAGATCGGCAGTCCGGTCCGCGCCGCCTCCTCGTGCGGCGGCAGCAGCTTCTCCGCGAGCAGTTCGAGCCGCGGATCGGTCATCGTGCAGTCCTTCCAGCTGACGAGGATGAACTCCTCCCCCTGGAAGTGCTGCCGGAAGAACTGGTACGTCCGCGTCTCTTCGTACTCCTGGGGCAGCCAGCCCTTCACGTCGTTGCGGTTGTTGGTGCGGGCCTTCGCCGCCCCGTAGAGCGCGAACGGCAGCAGGAAGAACAGCACGACGAGGATGCCGAAGGCATACCGCTCGTAGAAGAACCCGGTCTTCTGGGACGTTTCCATGAACCGCACCCTAGAGGCCCGGGGCGGGCCAGTCCATATCTCTCCGCCCCGCCGCTCACTTCGCCGAGTCCGCCCGACGGGACCGCATAGCCTGCGCAGAATGCGCAAGACGCGCCCCTTTCTTGCGGGTCAAACGTGCTGGGTTCGGGGCTGCCCGTGTGCCGCTCGCCGGACGCTCGCTGCAGGCGGGGGGCTGCCCGTGTCCCTTCGCCGGACGTTCGCTACAGCCCTCCGGGCTTCCGCTCACTCGGAGCTGACTGGCGCTCCGGCATCCATGCCTGCGCTGGTCAGCTACGCCGTCTCAGGAACACGGGCAAC
>JBIIOJ010000346.1:0-3319 GCA_044337015.1 Pirellulales bacterium | reverse complement strand
GGAACTCTTCGACCTCGCGGCCGACCCCGGCGAGACGAGGAACCTCGCGGCCAAACAGCCCGAGCGAGTGAAGGAACTCGCCGCGCGGCTCGAGGGCTGGTGGAAGCCATCCGCTCGGCCGAACGGCGGGTGACCCGAGACGCGGGAGCGAAGCGGACCTGTAAGCCGGGTTCTGTCGTCCGCGGCGAGCCGCGGACGGGCGGTCATTTCTCTAGGACGGCGGTTGCCCGCCGCCTCCAGCAGCCGACCCGGGGACTGGTGCGGAACGGGCCGCTCCGCGACGGCCCTTGCGGACCGTTCTTTCCCCTGCTTGGCCTTGCTCCCGATGGGGTTTGCCGAGCCAGACCGGTCACCCGGCCTGCTGGTGAGCTCTTACCTCACCGTTTCACCCTTACCGGCGGCCCGTTCTCCCGGAGGAGAGGAGCCGCAGGCGGTCTGCTTTCTGTGGCACTTTCCCTGACCTTGCGGCCGGTGGGCGTTACCCACCATCGCGCCCTTTGGAGCCCGGACTTTCCTCCCGCCGCGTTTCCGCAGCCGGCGGCCGCCCGGTCCGCTTCGCTCCCGCTTCGCGGTTCGAAGAACGGTAATGCCGCAGCAGAGGGAAGTCCACCCGTCCGCGATAGGTGCGGTGTGGAGGCCATCCCGACAGGTTGACCACGGCGGCGAGTCTGTCTAAAGTTATTTTTCGTGAGGTTTCGATGAGGGAGAGGGCGTCGCGAGCTTACGAGCTTCCGAGGCAAATCACATGTTCGGCGAATTGCTTCCTGTCGGCGGCGGAGACCCGATTCCGCTCCTGAAAACCAGTCTCACGGTCGGACGCCGGGAGAGTTCCGACATCGTGCTGCGGTTTCCCAACGTGTCCGGAAACCACTGCGAGTTGTCGCTCGTCGAGGGCTACTGGATCGTGAAGGATCTCGGGAGCAGCAACGGCACGAAGGTGAACGGATCCCGGGTCGCCGAGCAGCGGCTCGAACCGGGCGATAAGCTGTCGGTCGCCAAGCACGAGTTCGAGTTGTCATACGAGCCTGCCAGGCTCGGCGCGGTAGCGGTTCCGGCTCCTCAGCCGTCGACGCAGCAAGACTTCTTCGGAAGGTCGCTGCTCGAGCGGGCCGGCCTCGTCGGACGACGCGGGCCGGAAGCGAAGACGAGTCACAGCAAGCCGCGGCGGTAGGTCGCGGCTGGAAAGCCCGCGGCCTTGAAACCACGCAAGCCACGCAAATATCGCGTCGAGTTCCGGAAGAACCGCTCCGCGAGGCCTCGCGCCGCAGACCTGACCCGGGCGATCGATTCCGATCCAGACCACCTCGAGCGACTCGCCCCGACGGAGCGGCTCTCCGGCAAGGGGGAGCTCACGAGGAAGCGGACCGTCGTCGGCACCGGCGGGGATCGCCAGGACGGCCTTACGATCGCGCGGGCGACGCAGGGAAGCTGGCGCGGACGCGTGCTGTTCGTGAACGGGCTTGCGAGTTCGGTGGAGCGGCCCGACGGCCGCGTCGTGCGATGCACGACCAGGCGGGTCCTGCGGACGATGGCCACGGAGCAGCGGCACGTGGTGACCGCGGGCGACTGGGTCGAGGCCTCCGACGAGGGTGACGAGGGGGTGATCGAGTCGATCGAGCCACGGGGCACGTCGCTCTGCCGCACGAGTCGTGGTCGACGCCACGTCATCGTCGCCAACGTCGACCAGGTCGTGATCGTCGGCAGCGCGGCGAGGCCGAACCTGAAGCCCGCGCTCATCGATCGATTCATCGTCGCCGCGGAGTCGTCCGGCATCCGCCCGCTCGTCTGCCTCAACAAGGCCGACCTCGTCGATCCGGCATCGCTCGTCCCGCTCGCCGGCGTCTACGCCCGGATGGGGTATCCCGTGATCCTCTGCTCCACGGCCACCGGGCTCGGCCTGCGGCGGCTGGAGGCCGAACTGTCCGGCAGGGTCACCGCGGTCGTCGGGCAGAGCGGTGTCGGCAAGTCGTCGATCCTCAACGCTCTCGAGCCGGGGCTCGACCTCGCCGTCGGCGACGTGAGCGACGAAAACGAGAAGGGACGGCACACGACGACCACCGCCAGGCTGATCCCGCACCGGCACGGGGGCCACTTCGTCGACACTCCCGGCATCCGGCAGTTCCAACTCTGGCAGACGGTCGCCGCGGAGGTGCCAAGCGCCTTCCGCGACCTGCGGCCTTTCGCCAACCACTGCCGATTTCCGGACTGCAGCCACACCCACGAGTCGCCCTGCGCCGTGAAGGACGCGGTGGCCGACGGGCTGCTCGACACGAGGCGATGGGAAAGCTGCTGCCAACTCGTCGAGGATGACGGAGCGGAGGCCGAATGAGCCACCCGACCGCGTCGGTTGCCCCCGCGGGCGTATACTTCCGCTGAAGGCTTTCCGCCCGTAGAACTCCCCTGCCCCACGAGGATCACCGACGAAAACGTGAAGGATCGCACTCGCACCAACCGCGTCGAAAGCGAACGGGCCGTGCTCGTGGGCGTTCTGCTCGACGAGGCCCGCCGGTCGTCGGAGAGCCCGCTCGAAGACCACCGGCCGCTCGAGGAGCTCGGCGGGCTGGCTGAAACGGCGGGAGCCAGAGTCGTCGCGGAGCTCACGCAGCGACGAGAGCAGCCCGACCAGACCACCTACCTCGGCCGCGGCAAGGTGCAGGAACTGCTCGCGCTCGTGCAGCACCACGACGCCGACGTCGTCTTCTTCGACAACGACCTCTCCCCGGCCCAGACCCGCAACCTCGAGCAGGCCCTCTCGGTGAAGGTGCTCGACCGTTCGGAGCTCATCCTCGACATCTTCGCGGCGAGGGCGCGGACCTACGAGGCGAGCCTGGCCGTCGAGCTCGCGCAGCTCGAGTACTCGCTCCCGAGGCTCAAGCGGATGTGGACCCACCTTTCCAGGCTGAAGATGGGCATCGGCATGCGCGGCCCGGGCGAGAAGCAGCTCGAGGTCGACCGCCGTCTCGTCGAGAAGCGAATCCATGATCTCCGGCAGGAGCTGCTCGCGATCCACGCCCGCCGCGAGCGGCAGGTGGCCGCACGCGACGGCCGCATGACCGTTTCGCTCGTGGGATACACGAACGCCGGCAAGAGCACGCTCCTCAACGCGCTCACCGGCTCCGAGGAGTACGCCGCCGACCAGCTCTTCGCGACGCTCGACACGCGGACCCGCCGCTGGCGGCTGCCCAACTGGGGCCCCGTGCTGCTCTCGGACACGGTCGGTTTCATCCGTGACCTGCCCCACCGCCTCATCGCGAGCTTCAAGGCCACGCTCGAGGAGACCCGTCAGGCCGACCTCCTGCTCCACGTCGCCGACGCCTCG
>JBIIOJ010000345.1:0-3329 GCA_044337015.1 Pirellulales bacterium | reverse complement strand
AACGACCGCCGGTGCGGCTCGCGAGCAGGCCCGACATCGACGTGACGATCGTGCTCCCGCCCGCGGAGGCCGAGGAGAACACCGTTCGCGAGATGGCCGTTCGATCCCGTGCGGCTGAGCTTCGTAGCGCACCGCCTCCGGCGGCCCCGCCTCAGGCCGAACCTCTACCGGTGGCTCCGTCACCGGTGGCTCCTTCAAGAGCGGCACCTTCTCCGGCGTCGCCGGCCCCGACCGCACCGCCGCAGACGGCCGCATCGAAGCCATCACGGCCGCTCGGGGCGCCGCCCCTTCCCGGCGAGGCCTGGAACGACCCGGACAGCGTGAACTGGTCGAACGTCCCGGCAGGCGATCGCGCGGTCAGAGAGCCGGATCGTTCCGCGGGCCGCGGCGGTGATCGGCCGCTGGGCCGCCTCCGCGAGTGGCGCACCGCGCGGCAGCAGGAGCGGACGGAGGTGAAGATCGCCCGCCGCGACGACGCGGCGATGTCGAGTTCCCGCGAGCTGAACGAACGAGTATCACCGGGTGACTTGCGGTGGCCGGTGCCGACGAGCGTGATCGCCGACATCGAGACGATCGCGAAGGCGGCCGCCGCTGCGGGCCCGCCGGCAGCGAAGCGATCCGCATGGGTCCGCGAGTCGGCAGCCCTGCTCGAGACCGTGCTCGCCACCGAGGGCCCGCGGGACGAACGCGCCGTCACCGCGCTCGTCGGCCTCGGCGAGAGCGTTCGGGCCGGGCTGGCGGTCGCGGACGAGGAAGCGGAGCCGACGACCGCAGCCGCGACGCGGAGGCTCGCTCTCTCGCTCGCCCGACGGGTGGCCATCTGGCGGGCTGCCTCGGGGCTGTTCCTCGCCGACCGCTCGTCGAACGACTCACCGCAGGATCTCGCCACCGCCGAATACTCGACAGTCGCGCTCCTCGACGCGATGGAACGGTTCGAGGAGGAGGATGGACCGGCCGACGCCGCCATCATCGCAGCATCCGCCAGCCAACTCGCCTCCCTCGAGCTTCCGGCGGCCCACACGGTCGCCCGCGAGGTGGATGAGCACTATCGGGCCGCCAACGTCCGCATCGCCGTTCAACGCGAGTTCCTCGACCGGCTGCTCCCGGAACCGGTGGAGAGCAGCGCCCCGGTCGACGAGACGATACTCGGGCGGCGGGTTCGCGGCACCCGGACGGTCGCCCGGTCCACGACGTTGAGGCTTCTTCCCGACCCGTCGTGCGTGAACATGGAGCTCGAGGTGAAGGGTGACATCGACTCCCGCACGGTCACCGACGCGGGGCCCGTGTCGGTGAAGTCGCGGTCGCTGGCGAGCTTCACCGTCCGCAAGCCGGTCCGCATCACGCCCGACGGCCTCGAGCTCGGAAGGGCCCAGGCGGCGGCTGCGGCCCGCGGCCGCAACGACGCGCTTGCGACGAGCTTCGACTCGGTTCCGATCATGCGTTCGGTCGTCCGCAACATCGCGAAGAACCAGCACGCCGAGGTCGCGCCGGACGCGACGCGGGAGATGCTCGACCGCATCATCGCAAGGTCGCGTCAGGAGGTGGAGGACGAGACGGCCCCGCGGTTCGCGGAGGTCGAGTCGAAGGTGCGGGAGAAGTTCTGGGATCCGCTCGTGCGGCTCGGCCTCGAGCCGAAGCCGCTGGCGATGGAGACATCGGCCTCGGCGGCTTCACTGAGGATGCGGCTCGCGGCGGACGACCAGGTCTCCGGCCATACGCCGAGGCCCCGATCGCCGGCGGCCGCGGTCCTGAGCCTTCAGCTGCACGAGTCGTCCTTCAACAACGCCGTCGAACGTCTCGGCGTGGCGGGCCGCACGCTCCCGCTCGAGGAGCTCGTGGCGATGATCCGTCGTAAGCTCGGGCTCGAGCCCCGCCGCGACGACGACCTGCCCGAGGGCGTGACCGTGAGGTTCGCGGCGGCGGAGCCGGTGCGGGTGACCGCCGAGGACGGACGGCTCCGCATCCGCGTTTCGATCGACCGCCTCGAGAGCCCGCGTCGCAGCTGGGAGGGGATAGTGGCGAACGTCGCCTACCGGCCAACGGTCACCGGCCTGCAGGTGTTTCTCGAACGGGACGGGGTGGTGCAGCTCTCGGGAGAGAACCAGCGAGGCAGGCTCGAGATCGCCCTGCGAGCCATCTTCAGCAAGGTCTTTCCGAAGGAGCGGTCGCTCGCCGTGCTGCCCGACCGCGTGGTCGCCAACCCCCGTATGCAGGGCCTGTCGGTGATCGAGGCCGCCGTCAGTGACGGGTGGTTCGCCGTCTCCCTCGGGCCGGCGGAGGCTCCGAAGCAGCCGATTCCGACCGCCGCCGGCGGGCTCCGCCGCCGACGGTTCTGAGCCGGTCCTTGCCCGTCGGCGTGGGTCGGTTTCAATGGAGCGGTTTCATCACCGCCCCGGGAGACCCCGATGACCAACGCAGCGTTTCGCACCGAAAGTGACAGCATGGGGGAGGTGCGGGTCCCCGCCGACCGCTACTGGGGCGCCCAGACGGAACGGTCACGGGACAACTTCAGGATCGGCGTCGACCGGTTCCAGTGGGGCCGCGCCGTGAAGCGGGCGCTCGGCATCCTCAAGAAGTCGGCGGCGCTCGCCAACGGTGAACTCGGTCAGTTGCCCGCCGCCACGGTGAAGCTCATCGTGCAGGCGGCCGACGAGGTGATCGCAGGGAAACTCGACGACCACTTTCCGCTCGTCGTCTTCCAGACCGGCAGTGGCACGCAGTCGAACATGAACGCCAACGAGGTGATCTCGAACCGGGCGATCGAGATTGCCGGCGGCGTGATGGGCTCGAAGAAGCCGGTCCACCCCAACGACGACGTCAACCGCGGCCAGTCATCGAACGACACCTTCCCGACGGCGATGCACATCGCGGCGGTCGAGACGATCCACGATCGTCTCCTGCCCGCCGTGCGGCAGCTCCGCGACGTGTTCCTGTCGCTCGAGAAGAGGCACACCGACCTCGTGAAGATCGGCCGCACGCACCTCCAGGACGCGACGCCGATAACACTCGGCCAGGAGATCTCAAGCTGGCGGGCGCAGCTCGATGATCGGCTTGCTGGAATCGAGCGGGCCCTTCCCGGTCTTTACGAGCTCGCGATCGGGGGCACCGCCGTGGGAACGGGACTCAACGCCCACCCGAAATTCGGCGACGTGGCAGCCTCGCACATAGCCAGCGAAACCGGCCACCCGTTTGTCTCGGCGAAGAACAAGTTCGCGGCTCTCTCGGCCCACGACGCGCTCGTCGAGGTGAGCGCCGCCGAAAGAGGGCTCGCGATGGCGCTGCTCAAGATCGCCAACGACATCCGCTGGCTCGCAAGCGGCCCGCGGTGC
>JBIIOJ010000085.1:0-11427 GCA_044337015.1 Pirellulales bacterium | reverse complement strand
ACGGTCGAGCTTCCCGTCGCCATTCCTGTCGAGCGACTTCAGCGCGCTCGCCGCGTTCGCGATCTCCTCGCTCGAGATCACATGGTCGCCGTCGGCGTCGAGTGCCCGACGGAGCGGATCGTGCGGGGGGTGGTGGGGGCCGTGCGGGGGCCGCGGGCCGTCGTGCGGCGGCGGCCCGGGCGGGGGGCCGATTTCCGGCTCGGCCGTGGCGGACGATGCGAGGGCGAAGGCGACAAGGCCGATGGCGAGGGCCGAAGCGGCCGACAGGGGAATCCAGGGGACGTTTTTCATTGCGTTTGGCTCCTAAAAAGGGGTACTAGAGCCTTCAACGACCGCCACTCGAAAAGGTTTCGTTCCGTCAGGGAGACGGCAGTGGCTCGAGCGTGAGGGGGTCGCGGAGCGGCAGGTGTTTCACGTTTCCGCCGAAGAATTCCGCCATGCTGGCCCGTTTTTCGAGGTCGCCAGGGGCGATCTCGTCCCAGTCGCCCACGACGAGGATTGCCATCTTCGCCGGGTCGAGGTGCTCCCGGGCCACGCGGCGGATGTCCTCCCGCGTGACCGCCTTCACCTTGTCGCGGAACGTCTTCCAAAAGTCCTTGGGCCGGTGCGTCCACTCGTCGGTCACGAGCACCCGCAACAACTGCGGCTTGCTCTCGAACTGTCGCGGGAAGGTCTCGATCATGCTCTGCTTCGACGTCTCGAGCTCCTCCTCCGTCACGAGTTCGTCGCGGACCTTCCCGATCTGATCGAGCACGATCTTCGTCGCCAGGGCCACTGTCGGGTTCTTGCTCTCGAAGCCCGCGCGGAATTCACCCGGATAGTCGACCTTCGGCGCGAGCCGGGAGTTTGCCGAGTAGGCGAGCCCCTCGTTGCTCCGCACCTGCTGCATGATCCGGCTCGTGAAGCCGCCGCCGCCGAGGATGTCGTTGAGTAGCAAAAGCGGGATCGCGTCGGGATCGTCCCGGGTGATCGACCGGCAGCCGATCGCCACCTTCCCCTGGGGAATCTCCTTCGGCACGTGGTAGAGCCCGGGCTCGAGCCGCGCTGTCGGGGCCACCGGATCGGCCACGACGCTCCCTCGCTCCCAGCCGGCGAACGCCTTCCCGAGCTTCGCGAGCATCTCCTTTGGCTCGAAATCCCCCGACACCGCCACGATCACGTTGCCAGGATGAAAGAGACGTCGATGGAGGCCCGCGAGCTTCTCCTTCGTGATGGCATCGACCGTCGCGGCGGTGGGCTCGCTCGCCTCGAAGTGGTCATCGCCATAGAGCAGACGCTTCCACTCCCGGCCGAGGATCGATGAGGCGTCGTCGTTCCGCTGCTTGAGGCCCTCGATCACGCGGGCCTTCGCGGTGGCCAGCCGACCGTCGTCGAAGCCGGGGCTGCGGAGCATGTCGAGGAAGAGAGCGAGGCTCTCGTCGAACGTGCTCGTGAGGCAGTTCATGGTGGCCGTCGTGAACGTCTCGCCGGCCGAGACTCCCACCTGCGTCGCGAGGAAGTCGAGCGTCTCGTCGACCTCGGCCGCCGGCTTCGAAGTCGTTCCCCCCTCGCGGACCATCGAGGCGGTCATGGAGCAGAGGCCGGGAATCTCGGCGGGATCGAGCGACGCCCCTCCCTTGAAGGCCATCGAGACGTTCACGAGTGGGAACTCGTGTGACGGCGCGAGATAGACGACGGTGCCGTCGGGCAGCTCGTGGCGGAAGTCGGCGGCGACGGGAGGCTCGAAGGTCAGGGGCGAGAAGCGGATCGTCTCCGGCCTCTCCGGCAGGCCGCTCTCGACGGGCTGCCCGCCCGCGGTTGATCTGGCCGCCGCGTCCTCGCCTGCCGGTCCGCGTCGCTCCCGACGCGGCACGAAGGCCAGAACCGCCACGAGGGCGAGGGCGAGGACCACGACGATCGTGCGTGCGTTCATGCAGGGTTCCTTTCGGGGCACGCCGGGGCGGACTAAGGCTTCGGGCTCGCCGGCTTGGGTGTCATCGAGCGGCGGTAGGTCGCCACGCTGCGATTCGTCGGGTCGAAGTACTTCTCGGCGACCCGCTTGATCTCGGCAGCGGTGACGGCTTCGTACTTCTTCGGAGCGTCGTTGATCTCCCGCCAGTCGAGCAGCGCCTCGGTGAAGGCAAGCTGGATCAAGAGCGACATGTTGTTCTGCAGGCGGCGGTAGTTGTTCGCCGCGACCCTGTTCTTCACTTTCCTGAGCTCCTTCTCGGGAACCTCCTCGGCCTGGAGCTTCGCCAGTTCCTCGTACCATGCCTTCTCGAGGTCGGCCGGATCGGCGTCGCCCCGGGTCTGCGCGGAGAAGGCGAAGAGCCCGGCGTATTTCCGGGTTTCGGACGATGTCGACGCGCCGGCGGCGATCTGGCGGCCCTCGACGAGACCCTTGTAGAGCCGGCCGGTGCGGTCGTTGAGCACCTCGGCGAGCATGTCGAGCGGGTAGCTGTCGGCGTGCCCGGCCGGCACGGTGTGGTACCGGATCTCGACCGACGGCGGCACGTCGCCCGCGGCGTTCATTCGCTGCTCGGCCATCTGGCCGATCTCGATCGTGACGACAGGCGGGGGGGCCTTCTTCCCGGGGGAGAGGCGGGAGAAATATTTCGTGATCTGCTTTTTTGCCTCCGCCGGGTCGAAGTCGCCGACGACGATGCCGACGAGGTTGCCGGGGCGGTAGTAGACGTTCCAGTAGTCCATGGCCTGCTCGAAGGTGTAGCTGTTCAGGTCGCTCGGCCAGCCGATGACCGGCCAGGCGTAGCCGCTGGCCATCCAGAACATCGCGTCGAACTGCTCCTCGAACCGGCCGGTCGGCGTGCTCTCCGTCCGCAGACGGCGCTCCTCGTGGACGACGTCCCGCTCCGAATAGAACTCCCGGAAGACGCTGTCGTGGAGCCGGTCGCTCTCCATCCAGGCCCAGAGCTCGAGCTTGTTGGAGGGGATCGTGATGAAGTAGCACGTGAGGTCGTTGCTCGTGAAGGCGTTCATGCCGCTGCCGCCCGCCTTCGTATAGACCTGGTCGAACTCGTCCTTCACGATGGTCGCCGCGTCGCCGCCGCCGGTTCCCCGGCCCTGCTGGGCCTTCACGAGCTCGTCGAGCTTGCCGCGGAGCACGCGGAGTTCCTGCGTGTCGTTGGCTGGGTTCCACGGGTCGTCGATCTCTCCCCGAAGGAAGCGTTCGTACTGGCCGGTCCAGACGAGCCGATTGATCTCGTCGCGGACCGCCTTCTGGGCGGATCGGTAGCGGGCGTCCTTCTCCGGATCGCGGGTTCCGATCGTGTCGGTGCCCTTGAACATCATGTGCTCGAAGAAATGGCTGATGCCGGTGATCCCCGGACGCTCGTTCACGCTTCCCACCTTCGCCACCCAGCCGGCGCTCACCACGTTCGGCTGGTCGTCGCGGGGCACGAGGAGAAATTCCATGCCGTTGGCGAGCTTGAACTCCTCGACCGCCACCTGCTGGGCGAAGGCGTCGTTCTGCCAACGTGTCCAGGGAACGCACAGGCAGGCGGCCGCGCAGGCGACTCGCAGAAGGATGGTGAAATCACGCATGGGGGCTGCCTTGTTCGGGGGATGCTTGCCGGACCGGACGCCACGGCCGACAGTGTTATACCGAATCCGGGCGCGGGCTACGCCCGGGATTGCGGTGGAGGCATTCCCATGCAATCGACCGATCGATCCGATCCGGTCATTCTCGGACACGTGCTCGGGGAGCACCGGGAGCTTCATGCAGCGATCGCCGCCGTTCGGTGCCTGCTGGAGAAGGGTGCCCACGCACCGACCGCATGCGTCGATGACCTCGTCGGCTCGCTCAACATCCTGCGATCCCACCTCGCCGAGCACTTCGCGAAGGAGGAGCGAGGCGGGTTTCTCGAAGAGTCGATCGCGAGGGTGCCGAGGCTCTCGAAGGCGGTCGCCTCCATCATGGCCGACCACCCGAGGCTCCTCGCGGAGATCGACGCCCTGATCGAATCGATCCCCACGACCTCGATGGAGCCCGACGCGTGGAGGTCGTGCTGGGAGTGCTTCGACCGGTTCGCCGGCCACTTGGTGTCGCACGAGCGGAACGAGAACGCCGTCGTGCAGGAAGGCTATAATGAGGACTTGGGCCTCATGGATTAGCCGTTACAACACCAGGAAAGGGTCCACCGGGAAATGGTCATGGACGTGAGCGATCGTCGTTCGGGGTCGGGGGCCGCCGGCGGGCCGGGAAGCTCCGGAAGAAAGATTCCGTGGGAGGCCGTCGTCGGCCTCGGTCTCGCCGCGGTCGCGATCGCCGCCCTTATGCGGCCGTCGGGCGGAGCGAAGCCGGCCGTGCGCGAGAGCCAGGCCGTCGATCAGGCTGCAGCGAATCCATCCCCATCTCCATCGCAGCCAACCAACTCGTCGGCCGATGACGTGGCGGACGAGCTTCGGGTCACGATCAAGCCCGACGATGTGGCCGTCTTCATGCGGGCCAAACTCGACCACGCCCAGCATGTGATCGAGGGGCTCGCCATGGAGGATTACCAGGCGATCTATCGCGCGGCCCACGACCTCGCGCTCGCGAGCCAGGCCTCGGCGTGGGAGGTGCTGCTCACGGAGGAATACGCCCGGCAGAGCGCCGACTTCCGACGCTCGTGCGAGGCGCTCCGGACGGCCGCCCGCGACGAAAACCTCGACGCGGCGGCGCTTGCGTGGATGGAAGTCACGATGAAGTGCGTCCAGTGCCACAAGTACGTTCGGCAGGCCGACGACGAGTAATACGTCGGCGGCAAGCGTGCACCGGCTGTGGCTCGCCGCGGGCTGCCGATTTCAAGGCGTGCGGAGGGCTCGGAGATCCTGCTCGGCGACTCCGTTTGGCGGGAAGCTCCCATCGCGAAGGTTGACGCTGCGGATCCTGTCGACGGGGACGAGCGTCGCGACGCTATCGGCCGAGTAGCCAAAGAGATGAATCCGCTGGTTCTCGACGAGCAGCAGATGCGGCTGGAAGCCGCCATCCTTGACCATCTGGCCGTCTCCGTCGCGGTGCTCGATGTCGATGAGGCGGCGGGCTACGACCGCGGCGACGAGTGATGAAACGAGCCGGGGTCGGGAGGCGTACCGTCTCGATCCGTCGACCTCCACCCGAAAGCCCAGGAGGTGCTCCTCGAGCTGGGCCCTGAGGGGGCTTGGCACGCACCTTTCGAACCGGCTGCGGAGCATCTCGATTCCGGTCCACAGAGGCGTGCCCTCGTAGGGCTTGAGGTGCATCCGTGCCAGCTGGAAGGCGATCAGTTCGAGCAGAGTCAACGGCTCGGCCAGTAGTTTCTTCGAAAGCGGCCCGTCGAGGTTCAGCTTCCAGCCGTACTTGCGTTCCCGCGGGAGGGGAACGTGGTCGATCGGGTAGCCGCAGGAGGTGAGGAACTCGCAGTCGCGGCGGAGCGTCCTTGCCGAGAGCTGCGACAGTCCAAGCCGGTCGCGGAGCGTTGCGATCAGGACCTCGTCGGAGAGCGGGGCATGGGAGGCGGAGAGGATTTCAAGCAGGGAAAATATGCGCAGGAACTGTTCGTGCCGGGAAAACTTTTGTGCCATGCTGCCGTGCCTGAGCTGCGGACCGTTCCGCTTCGCATGGCGCTTTGCCACCGGAGCGATGCCGGGCCCCCGGAGCCGTTTCGTGACGCCACGACTTATTGTCAGTCGGACGAAACGAATCGGAACATCACCTTGCCTCCGGAAACGAAATCGTAAGGCGCTTCTCGGCACGTGTGGTCAATTGCATGCGTTTCGATACGCTTCGAGGCGTCACGCGGCGATTCCCACTCGCCGCACGATGGTCGGGTGGCGGTCGACGAGGATCTGCCACTGCTCCGCCGCGGCTGCCACGCCGTCGATCAGGGCCAAAAGTTGCCGGCTCGTGACCGTGCCATCGAGGACCGGCATCTCCGAGACGAGCCAGAACTCGTCCGCTTCGGCGTCGAGCTCGAAGCCCACGAGTGGCACCTCGGCGGCCAGCCTGCAGGCCAGCAGGCAGACGCTCGCGCGATCTGCCGCCTGAGGGCATGCGAAACGGACCCGCGCCTGCAACCGTTGACCGTCGTCCGGTGTTTCCACCGACACGATCAGCAGCCGTTCGCCCCGGGGGTTGCGATAGGCCCGGGTCAGGAACACGACCCGGATCACCCCTTCTTCGCCGTCGAGGTGATGTCGGAGCCCCTGCTCGGCGAGCAGCCGGGCGCAGAGAGTGACGTTTGCAGGCATGGGAGTTCCTCCGCCATGGAATGCAGATCGCGGCCGCGCACTTCTTGAACCCCCCCTAAGGTAGAATACGCCCCGATGTCGCTGGGTCTTGCGCGCAAAAACACGCTGCCATCCAGACGGCCGCAGACCTACCGTGCCTTGCCCAATGTCATCATTCTGCCGAGGTCGTTGCGGCGAGGCAGCCCGATCGAGGCTGGCCCTCGCAGACACGAGGCAGCCGCCCCGGGGGGCCGGGTGCTGCAAGGAGGCAAGGGAAAGAATGCCGCCGACGCAAAGAGTGTCGCAGCCGGTCTCGGAGCTTCTGCTGGCGTGGCAGGCTACCGGCGACGAGCGGGCGTTCGAGCAGCTGTTTGCCGCGATCGCGCCGCTCGTCGAACGGGTGGCCCGACAGATGCTCCGATCCGCCGACATCGCCGATCCCGGAGCGATCGACGACGTGACGTCGCGCGTCTTCGATCACCTCCGCCGGCTTCCCGGGCCGCACGGAGGGGAACGCGGCGTGGAGCGGTTTCGACCGGTTGCTTCGTGCGACCAAGCGGCAGGCCAGATCAGCGATGGAGGCATCGCCTTCGTCCGCTGGCTCACGCGGGAGCGGGCGCGGGACATCGCCCGCGCGAGACGCCGCCAAGCCCGCCATGCGAAGGTGTTCTCCCAGCTCGACGCCGTCGATGCCGGAGTCGTTTGGCGGCTTCCGGATGACGATCAATTCGATGGCGATCCCGGCATCGACGAGGTTCGGCTCGCCATCACGATGCTCGATGACCGTGCCCGTCGGGTCATCGAGCTGCTTCTTGCGGGTGAGAACCAGTCCTCCATCGCCAAACTGATGGACGTGTGCGAGGGAACGGTGTCGAGGATCCGCGCGCGGGCGATCGAACGGATACAGGCCCAACTCCGCGTTCCGGGCGCAGGTGGCTAGCCGCCACGATCGCCGAGATGAAGGGCAACTGGGTCAGCTGAAGACGACCGTTCGCCGACCGTGGAGGAGGACGCGGTCTTCGAGCACGAGCGTGACGGCCTTGGCGAGCACGAGCTTCTCGACGTCACGGCCGGCCTGCGCCATCCGCTTTACGGAAAACGTGTGGTCCACCGGAATCACCCCCTGCGCGATGATCGGGCCCTCGTCGAGCTCGCCGGTGACGATATGTGCCGTCGCGCCGATCACCTTCACGCCGCGTTCGTGGGCCTGCCGGTAGGGATTCGCGCCGGCGAAGGCGGGGAGGAACGAGTGGTGGATGTTGACCATTCGGCCTGCCCAGCGGGCCACGAAGGCGTCCGAGAGGATCCGCATGTAGCGGGCGAGGACGACGAGGTCGGGCCGATGCCGCTCGATCGCCGCCGCGAGCCCCTGTTCGTGAGCCTCCCGCGAGACGCCGTCGCTCGGCACGTGGTGGAAGGGCTTGTCGAACCGCTCCGTAAGGCCGCGGAGATCGTCGTGGTTGCCCACCACCGCCGCGATCGTTCCCGGAAGCTCGCCGCACGAGTCGAGCAGGAGCAGTTCGCCGAGGCAGTGCGGCTCGCGGGTCGCGAGCACGACCACCGAGCGGTTGCCCGGCACCGAGAGCCGGACGCGGGCCCGGTCGGGGAGCACACGGGCCAGTTCCAACTCGAGGCCCGTCGCGTCAAACCCCCCACCCCCGGACACCTCCGCCCGAAAGAAGAAGTGGCCGGCGTCGCAGTCGACGAACTCCTGGTTGGCGTCGATGTTGAGCCCGTGCGCGAGGAGCACGCCGGTGATGGCGTGGATGAGCCCCTTGCGGTCGGGGCAGTCGACAAGGATGACGCGGGCTGCGGTCACTGGGGCACCCACGCGAGCACGACCTCGTCGATCGTGATCTCCGATTTCTTCGCCGGGATCACGATCTCCTCGAGCTTCGCCCGGTCGGGGCCCGTCTCGAAACGGATGCGGTCGAGTTCGTCGGCGATCTCGGTCTCCAATTCATCCCTTTTCGCCTCGATGGCCGCGAGGCTCTCCTCGGCGTGGGCGACCTCCGCCTGCTGCCTCGCCGAGCGGCTCGCCGTCCGCATCGACGTGGCCGCCTTGCCGATCGTCGTAGAGCTCGCGATCTTTCGGCCGAGGAGCGCCGAGAGCACGGCCGAGCCGATCGAAACGTAGGTCTGCATCGTGTTGTCCTTGGCCTGCGCCTTCTCCTTATCGACTCTTTGCCTGGCTCTCCCGATCCGATCCTCGATCGACGCGAGCTTCGAGGCGTGCCGCTCGCGGACGGCCGCGAGATCGGCGTCACGGGCCTCCCTGAGCTTCTGCGAGATCCGGACGCGGAAGTCGGCCTGCGACTCCTCCGGCCGACTCGACTCGTCGATCGAGGCGGCATGCCAGAGCGTGATCGTGCTCGTGCGGCCGAGGAAGCTCTTCAGCGAGGCGGCGAGCGCCTGGTAGCCCTTCGGGCCGGCGAGCGCGGATGGCAGCGAGGCGAACGAGCCGGGCCGCGGCGCGGGCTCGATCGCGGGCGGGGCGGCGAACGGCTCCGCGGTGTCCCAGATCGATTCGCCGAGCGAGTCGCCCGCCGGCGCCATGAGGATCATCTCGCGGTCGAAGTCGTAGCGGCTGCCCGTGCGTCCGTAGCGAACGCGGGCCCTGCCGAGCACGGCCGGACGGTACTGGAGCGATCGATCCGGTGCGACGGGGCCCGTGGGCGCGAGGAACACTTCCTTCACACCCGGCGGCAGGATCGGCCTCGGGCCGGTCGCGATGTGGAAGCCGGAGCCGTCGAGCGGCGTCTCCGCTTCAGCGCGGGGCGACGTCGTGTCGGCCCTCGACGACTCGGCGGGCCCGCAGAGCCGGCGGATCTCCTCCCGCACGAGCGGCCCACGCAGGTACGCCATGGTCCACCGCGTCTGAAAGACCGTCTCCTCGTCCTCGTGCACGGAGTGGAGCAGGAACCTCCGCTGCGAGAGGCCAGAAAGGATGCGGTCGAGCCTCGCGCGGTCGAACGACCGGCCGGACCCCGTCGCCGCCCCCTCCAGCCCATCGAGCACGCGGGCCTTGTCGCGGGCGGTCTGCAGGCGTCCGAGGAACCAGGTGCCCGCGTTCGAGAGCCCCTTGTAGTCGAGGTCGACGGGATTCTGCGTCGCGAGCACGACGCCGAGGCCGAAGGCGCGGGCCTGCTTCATGAGCGTCATGATCGGGGCCTTGCTCGGCGGGTTAGCCGTCGGCGGCAGGTAGCCGAACACCTCGTCCATGAGGAAGATCGCCTTGAGCGACGAAGTCCCCGGCTGCGACCGCATCCACGCGACGGCCTGGCCCGCGAGGAGCGTCACGAACGCCATCCGCTGGGCGTCGGGTAGGTGGGCGATCGAGACGACGCTCACGCGAGGTTTCCCATCGGCCGTCCAGAGGAGCCTGCCGAAATCGAGCGGCTCGCCGTCGAGCCAGGCTTCGAAGCCCGGTGAGGCCGCCACGGTGTTGAGTCGGCTCGCGAGTTGGAAGCGTTCGCCGGCCGGGAAGAAGTTCTCGAGTTCGAGGAAGCCGACGCGGTCGATCGGCGGCGTCGGGATCGCGCGGACGAGCGTGCCGAAGTCGACCTTCTGCCCGTTCTTCCAGAGCGATTCCACGATCGCGGAGAGGAGGACGTGCTCGCGGCTCTGCCCCGGCTCCCCCTCGATGCCTGCAAGCGCCAGGATGCCGGCGACGAGCGACTCGATCCGCTCCCGCCGCAGTTCCGGGTCGTCCATGACCGCCGCCGACGGCGCCTCGAGGCTCTGGAGCATTGCGAGCGGCCTGCCGGCGCGGCTGCCGGGCGTGTAGACCGCCATGTCGACCGCCTCGCGGAGCCTGCGGATTCTGTCGGAAGACTGTCCGCTCGCGGCGAGCCCCTCGGACCACTTTTTTGCCGTGCGTTCGGCGAAGGCGTCGGGGGAGAGGCCTTCCCGTTCTGCCGCCCCCACCTCGATCCAGGGACGGAAGTCGGAGGGGGCGAGATCCGGGAACGCGAGCAGCACGTTCGCGAGATCTCCCTTGGGATCGATGAGCACCGTCGGGATGCGATCGAGCGCGGCCTCCTCCACGAGTCCGACCAAGAGACCCGTCTTGCCGCTGCCTGTCATGCCGACGCAGACGGCGTGGGTCGTGAGCCGCCGCGCGTCGAACAACAGCGGTTCCGCCGTCGGCTCGCTCGTCGTCGGGTCGACCTTCCGGCCGAGATAGAAGACGCCGAGCCCCTCGATATCGACTGTGGAGTGGATCGCGTGTTTTCCGTCGTCCGTCTTCGCGGGTGTCTTGCCCGCCGAATCCTTGCGTGTCCTGGCCACGAAACGCACTCCTCAAAAAACGGAAAAAGCTGGCAAATCACCCTCGATTCAACGTTCGGCCGCCCCCGATTACAAGCCCGCCGATTTTGGTCGCTTGACTCCCGCGGTGCGGCGGGCGAATGGTTGGGCATGCCGGGAGGGCGTCGAGAGCCGGAAGGCCCGCGACCGCCGCCCCGACGACCATCTCGGAAGACGAGTGGCTGGGTTGCCGCGGTATCTCCGCGGGACCCCGGCGCAGCGTAGGCCGACGTGGCGGAACGACCCAAGCGTTCCTCCACGGCGGCCTTTTTTGTTGCGCCGACAGCGACGCCGGCGCGGGTGAGGGAGCAGGGATGCCGCGACGCAGTGCTTCCGTCAGAAGGAGCCTCCCATGGGCATCGCCCGTGTCTCCGCGGTCTTGGCGATCGCGGTCGTGTCTCTCGCCGTCGCGTCGGCACGCGCCGGCAACATCGTCTACGAGTTCAACCAAGGCCCGGACGGCTGGACCGCCACGAGCGGTACGCTCTCATCCCCGCAGAGGCCGTGGGACTGGGACGACGGGGTCAACGGCTGGAGAGCCTACTGGGGTAACGAGTCGCCGGGCAGCGGCACGTACCTCGTGAGCCCGCTGCTCTGCGTCGAGCCGGACGGCTCGGGCGACAACGCGAAGTTCGTGCGACTCGAAACGCTGCACCTCTTCAACTTCGGCACCGGCACGAACCCGGCGACGCTGGGGCAGGTGCAGTACCGCGTGAACTTCGGCCCGTGGCTCGGGATTCGAAGCGACGACTTCGATCCGCAGAACAACAACCCGCCGGAGCACTACCGTCCGCTCTACGCCGACCCTCCGCCGCCATTCATCAACTCGACGGTGGATCCGCTTCCAACGCCGCCAGGCGACTGGCCGGTCGCGGCCTGGGATGGAGCGACGGCGAACTTCGCGCAGGGACAGCACAAAGCGAGCAACTTCAC
>JBIIOJ010000084.1:0-11597 GCA_044337015.1 Pirellulales bacterium | reverse complement strand
TTCGCCGACTTCGGCTTCAAGGTCCGCGTGGTCGAGATCGAGACCGGACCGGTCATCTCACAGTACGAGATCGAACTGGAGGCCGGTCTGCGGCTCGCGAAGATTTCGAACCTCGCCGACGACCTCGCGATCGCGCTGCGGGTGCCGAGCGTCCGGATCGTCGCCCCGATCCCCGGCAAGAACTCCGTGGGCATCGAGGTACCGAACACCGAGCGGCAGATGGTCCGTCTCCGCGAGGTGATCGAAGAGACGCAGTCGAAGAGCCGCTCGATGAAGATCCCGATCTACCTCGGGAAGGATGTCGCCGGCAATCCGATGGTCGTCGACATGGCGAGCCTGCCCCACCTGCTGATCGCCGGCCGCACCGGCACGGGCAAGAGCGTCTGCTTGAACTCGATCATCGTCTCGATGCTCATGACCCGACGCCCCGACGAGGTACGGATGCTCATGATCGACCCGAAGATGGTCGAGCTGACCCCCTACAAGACGCTGCCGCACCTCATGCACCCGGTCGTAACCGACATGAAGAAGGCGGAGGCGATCCTGGCCTGGGCCGTGGACAAGATGGAGCAGCGGTACGCGCTCCTGGCGAAGGTCGGCGTCCGTCACCTCTCGCAGTACAACCTGCTCGGCCGCGAAGAGCTCGTGAAGCGGATCAAGCCAGAGACGGAGGAGGAAGAGGCCGCGATCCCGACGACGATGCCCTACATCGTCATGATCGCCGACGAGATCGCCGACATGATGATGACGGCCGGCAAGGAGATCGAGCAGCACATTATCCGCCTCGCCCAGAAGAGCCGGGCGGTCGGCATCCACCTCATCCTCGCCACGCAGAAGCCGACGGTGGACGTCATCACCGGCCTCATCAAGAGCAACCTGCCGGCGCGAATCGCCTTCCAGGTGGCCAGTCGCACCGACAGCCGCGTCGTGCTCGACGAGATGGGGGCGGAACGGCTGCTCGGCAACGGCGACATGCTCTTCCTTTCGCCCGGCACGAGCCAGATCCTCCGCGGCCAGGGCACGTTCGTCAGCGACGAGGAGATCGGCCGCGTGATGGCGACGATCGGCACCAGCGACCCGCAGTACGCCGCGGAGCTCGTGAACCTCCAGCCCGCCCCGTCGGGCGACGCGGCCGCAGCGGGCCAGTCGCCGAAGGTCCGCGACGACCTCTACGAGCAGGCGGTCGAGGTGGTCATCCGCGAGGGCCGCGGCAGCGTGTCGCTCCTCCAGCGGGCGCTTGGCGTCGGCTACGGCCGGGGCGCGAGGCTCATCGACTTCATGGCGGAGGACGGCGTCGTGGGCCAGTACGCAGGCTCCCAGGCCCGCGAGGTCCTCCTCACAATGGAGCAGTGGGCCGAGCGGAACGGCACGACCCCGCCTCCGGCCGACCCGCCGCCCCGCAAGCTCAAGATCCAGCCTCACGCCGACCTCGCCCCGACCGGAACCGTCGCGCCGTTCCGCGACGCGGAACAGGAGATCGACGAGGACGATGACGAGGAGGACGACTTCGAGGAGGATGAAGACGACCTCGAAGACGAGTCGGAGGACGACACCGACGATGATACCGACGAGGACGAGGACGAGGACGAGGAGTCCGACGACGAGGACGAGTTCGACGACGACGATCGGTAACCGCGGCCGCTCAACCCAGGGGAAACGTCGACTCGACCAGGTGCTCCGAGGCCCCGTCGAGCTTGCGGCTCTCGTAGAGCTGGAACCGATCGACGGGGATATCGGCCACCTCGAGGTTCTCCGTGTCGGCAAGAAACTCGGCCGTCCAGGCTCGCGGAACCGCCGGCGTCAGCCTCGCGAGCGTGACGTGCGGCACGTAAGGCCGGTGCTCGACGTCGAGATCGCAGGATTTGATCAGCGTGGCGATGGCGGCGTGCAAGTCGGCGAGCGGCCTCGACTCGGCTACGCCGGCCCAGAGCACGCTCGGCCGGCCGCGGGGCGGAAACACGCCCGTGCCCAGGATTCCAATCGTGAACGCCGCCTGGTGAACCCCTGCAAGCCGCTCCTGCAATGCCAGCCGGGCGTCATCCTCGATGTCACCCAGAAAGTGGAGCGTGACGTGTAACTGGGCCGGCCTCACCGGCCGCACGCCCTGCGGTGGCTCGGCCACGAGCTTGCCAAGCTGCCAGGCGACCTGCTTCGGTAGGTCGATCGCGATGAACAGTCTTCGGAGCATGGCTATTCCACAGCGCAGCCATACTCCATTTCACGCTGCAGGACTCGAATCCTGCAGGTTGAACGGCTCGATCGAGGCGACGTGCAGGAGCGGGCAGATGTCGAACTCGGCCGGCATGCCGTCGTCGGAAACGTCCACCCCGACGAGGATGTCGTTGCGAAGCAAAAGCGCCATCTCCGGATGACGGACCTCGTAGGCCTTCCCGCTCGACATGACGAGCCGAAACGGTTTGAACGGCTGCTGGCGGAGCAGTTTGCGAATGCCTTCCGGCGACATAGTGCACCTCCTGGACTGGACTCACAAAGAATATACGCCCGTACATATGCTGTCAACGGGCTCCGCACGCTACGCTTGAGCCATGCGAACCATCGAAATCTACGACACCACGCTCCGGGACGGCAGCCAGGGGGAAGGAGTCAACTTCTCCCTCGAGGACAAGCTCGCGATCACGAAGCGGCTCGACGAGGCGGGTGTAAACTTCATAGAGGGGGGCTACCCGCTCTCGAACCCGAAAGACTCGCAGTATTTCGAGCGGGTTCGCTCCCTGAAGCTCGCCCACGCCCGCGTCTGCGCCTTCGGCATGACCCGCCGCCGGGGCATGGAGGCCGCCGCCGACCCCGGCATGAAGGCCCTCCTCGATGCAGGCACGAGCGTGGTCACGATCGTCGGCAAGACCTCCGCCTTCCATGTTGCCGAGGTGCTCGGCGTGTCGCGGGAGGAAAACATCGCCATGATCGCCGACACCGTCGCCTACCTCACGCAGGCAGGCCGGGAGGCGTTTTACGACGCCGAGCACTTCTTCGACGGCTGGAAGCTCGACCGCGACTACTCGGCCGCCACGATCGTCGCCGCCGCGAAGGCCGGCGCGACTCGGATCGTCTGCTGCGACACCAACGGCGGCACGCTCCCCGACGAGATCACCCGGATCCTCGGCGAAGCGGCGGCGGCCCTGAAGGCGGCGGGCTGCGAGCGGCCGCTGGCAATCCACTGCCACAACGACTGCGACCTTGCCGTGGCCAATTCGCTCGCGGCCGTGGCGGCCGGCGCCGTGCAGGTGCAGGGCACGGTCAACGGCATCGGCGAGCGGTGCGGCAACGCCGACTTGATCTCGGTCGTGGCGAATCTCGCGCTCAAGCTGCCCGGCTACCGCGTGCTCGGCGGCACCGGCGCGGGCGACGGCTCGGGGGCGGCACACCTCACGGAGCTCTCCCGGTTCGTCTACGAGACGGCAAACATGGGCTACCGGGCCAACCAGCCCTTTGTCGGGGCGAGCGCCTTCGCCCACAAGGGAGGCATGCACGTCCACGCCATTGCGAAGGCGACCGAGTCGTACGAGCACATCCCGCCGGAGTCCGTGGGCAACTCGCGAAGGATCCTCGTGAGCGAGCTCTCTGGCCGGTCGAACATCGCCGCGATGGTGAAGCGGGCCGACGTGCGAAACGACCGGGCCGTGCTCGATCGCGTCCTCGCGGAGGTCTGCCGGCTCGAGAACGAGGGCTGGCAGTTCGAGGCGGCCAACGCGTCGTTCTCGCTGCTCGTCGACCGGCTCACCGGCTCGTTTCGGCCCCTCTTCACCCGCGACAGCTACAACGTCGACGTCGAGAGCCGCGGCGAGGGAGACATCCGCACGCTCGCCACGGTGAAGCTGCTGGTGGCCGGGGGCCCGCGGCATGAGGTGGCCGAGGGAGACGGCCCCGTGAACGCCCTCGACGCCGCCCTCCGCAAGGCGCTCGAGCCCGTCTATCCGCCGATCGCGCGGATGCACCTGCTCGACTACAAGGTCCGCGTCATCAACGCCCAGGAGGGCACGGCCGCGAAGGTCCGCGTGTCGATCGAGAGCACCGACGGCGACGAGGTCTGGGGCACGGTCGGCGTGAGCGAGAACGTGATCGAAGCGAGCTGGCTCGCCCTCGCCGACGCGTTCCACTATTTTCTCTCGCGGTAACTTGTGACAGGCTGACCGACGGCGAGCGTGCCGCCTTCACTGGAAAGCGTCGTGTTCACCGCGAGACGGTAGAACCCATGCCAGTCGGCGGCATCGACGTCGGGCCTGAGTCCGCGGCTGCGTCGGGCTTCGAAGGCTTCACGAAACGCGGCCGCGACGTCGCCGGTGCGGCTGTCGCGACTTGGCACGACGCAACGCCGGCAGACGTTCGTGCCCCGAAACTTCACCTCGCCGATGGAGAACTCGGCTGGCTCGGCCGGCGAGGGACTCGCGAGGGTGTCCTCCCAGAACGCATCGCAGCCCTCGATCTCGAGGTTTGTGCGGAACCGCCTTCGTGACTCGGCAAGATCGAGGCTGAACCAACCGGCAACCTCGGCGAGGCTTGCCGTCGAGATGATCGTCGGCCCCGGCGCTTCGCGGTCGTCGGGAAAGCCGCCGTCCCGCCGCTCCTCGAGCCGCACCTCGACGTGAATCGCCTCGGAGAGCCAGCCGCACGGGCCCGTGCCGCCGGGGACGAGTGGAAACCGTTCAGAGCGGGACTCGGCGGCATCGCGCAGCGACAGCCTCACCGATTCATCACCTAGGTCGTACTCCACCCGAATCCGGTGAATCGCCGCCGTCCGTTTGGCGTTCACTACCCGTCCCTCCGTGTCCACGAGCCGCCAGCGGCGGTCGTGTTCGAGGGCACCTTCTGGCAGCACCCGCGCGGAATCGACCTCGACGCCGTCGAGGCTTTTCACCGGGTACAGCATGATCCGGTGGAGCGTCGCCATGGCCGGCAATGTAGTCGGCAGGAAGCGGATGGGCTACATTTTCCGGCTTTCCGCCCGCTGATTCCGTCATGCACGAACTGCCCAAACACTACGACCATGCCGCCGCGCAGGCCCGATGCCGCACGCTCTGGGATGCGGGCCGCTACTGGCACGCGGAGCCCGCCGACGTGAAGAACGGCCGGCCGGTCTTCTCGATCGTGATCCCGCCGCCGAACGTGACCGGCGCCCTCCACCTCGGCCACGCCCTCAACAACACGCTCCAGGACGTGCTCGTCCGCATGAAGCGGATGCAGGGATTCGTCACGCTCTGGATGCCCGGCACCGACCACGCGGGGATCGCCACGCAGGCGGTCGTCGAGCGGCGGCTGCTCGAGGAGG
Source organism: Pirellulales bacterium (assembly GCA_044337015.1). Classification (GTDB taxonomy): domain Bacteria; phylum Planctomycetota; class Planctomycetia; order Pirellulales; family UBA1268; genus UBA4655. The sequence continues at coordinate 6,313 of JBIIOJ010000084.1, read as the reverse complement.
AGAAACTCTCGCGCCACGATCTCGGCCGCGACGCGCTCGTCGGGCGGATCTGGGCCTGGAAGGAACAGTACGAGAAGCGGATCCTCGGCCAGCTTCGCGACCTCGGCGCGAGTTGCGACTGGGACCGCACCCGCTTCACGCTCGACGAGCAGTGCGCCCGGGCCGTCCGCGAGGCCTTCTACCGGCTCTTCGAGAAGGGGCTCGTTCGCCGCGGCAAGCGGCTCGTCAACTGGGATACGTTCCTCCAGACCGCCGTCAGCGACGACGAGGTCTTCCACGAGGAGGTGAAGGGCCACTTCTGGCACATCCGCTACGACGTGATCGACCCGCTGCCGGGCGAGCCGGCGAGTGTGAACGTCGCGACGACGCGACCGGAGACGCTTCTTGGCGACACGGCCGTGGCGGTGCACCCCGATCCGGCCGCCGCGCTCGACGCGGCCGAGGCGGCGCTGAAGGAGAGGCTCGCATCCGCCCCAACGAGGGAGCAGCCGCCGATCGCGGCCGAGATCGAGTCGATCCACACCCGCCGGGCCGAGATCTTGCCCGGCCTTTTGAAGCTTGCCGCAATGGCCCGCGACGGCCGGAAAGTCCGGCTGCCGCTGCTCGGGCGGTCGATTCCGCTGGTAGCCGACGAGTGGGCGAAGCCCGAGATGGGAAGCGGCTGCGTCAAGATCACGCCGGCCCACGACCCCAACGACTACGAGGTCGGCCTGCGGCGATCGCTGCCGATGCTCAACATCCTGAACCCCGACGGCACGCTCAACGCCGAGGCGGGGCCCTACGCGGGCCTCACGATCCGCAAGGCCCGCGAACGGGTCGTCGCCGATCTCGATGCGGCCGGGCAGCTTGCCGAGGTTGAAGACAGGATCATCGATCTTGCCCACTCCGACCGCTCGAAGACGCCGATCGAGCCGTACCTCGCCGACCAGTGGTTCATCCGCATGGCGGACATCGCGGAGCCGGCCCTGCGGGCAGTGCAGGAGGGCCGCGTCGCGATCCATCCCGCCCGCTACGCCAAGAGCTACCTTGACTGGCTCGGCGAGAAGCGGGACTGGCCGGTCGGCCGCCAGCTTTGGTGGGGCCACCGCATCCCGATCTGGCACGTGTCGGGTGTGACGGAGACGGACCTCGCCGCCGCGTTCGCCGGCCGCACCGACGTGCGGTGGCGGAAGGCCGACGATGCCGACGCCTTCTTCATCTGCTCGACCGCCGAGTCGCTCGGAGTCGAGGCGGTCGCCGGTCGGCCCCTCGAACGCGACCCCGACGTGCTCGACACATGGTTTTCCTCCGCCCTCTGGCCCCATTCGACGCTCGGCTGGCCTGACACGACGGCAGAACTTGCGGCCTTCTACCCGACGACCGCGCTCGTGACGAGCCGCGACATCATCACGCTCTGGGTCGCGCGGATGGTCGTCATGGGGCTCTTCGACACCGGCGCGGTTCCGTTTCAGGACGTCGCCATCCACCCAAAGATTCTCGACCGCTACGGCGAGACGATGAGCAAGAGCAAGGGGAACGGCGTGGATCCGCTCGACGTCATCGAGGCGCTCGGGGCCGACGCCCTGCGGTTCGGCATGGCGAGCATGGCCACCGAGACGCAGGACGTCCGGATGCCGGTCGAGTTTCAGTGCCCCGCCTGCGGCCACATGATCGAGCAGACCTTGCAGAACCGAACGAAGCCCCGAATCGACTGCCCGAAGTGCACGAAGCCCTTCCGCACGCAGTGGGCACAGTCTGCCAGCGACCTCGCCCTGCCACGCGGACCCGCGGTAAGCGAGCGATTCGAGGCGGGCCGCAACTTCTCCAACAAACTCTGGAACGCGACGAGATTCGTGCTCATGAACCTCGAGGGCTACTCCGGCGAGGACTGCTCGGCGGGGCTTCCGTCCGGCTCGCTTGCCGCCCTCGAGGACCGCTGGCTCGCCAGCCGCCTGGCGACCGTGACGGCCGAGGCGACGGCGGCGGTCGAGACCTTTCGGTTCGCCGAGGCGGCGCGGGTGCTCTATGCGTTTTCGTGGGATGAGTTCTGCAGCGCCTACCTCGAACTCTGCAAGCCCCGCCTCGCCGACCCTGCGACGCGGCGGCAGGCGCAGTCGATGCTCCTGATCGGCCTCGACACGATCCTGCGGCTGCTCCACCCGATCATGCCGTTCGTCACCGAGGAGATCTGGCAGCATCTCCGCGAGGCGGCTCCGCTGCGTCACTTGCCATGGGACGCTTCGGGCCTCGCCCCGTCGGTCATGGTCGCAGCCTGGCCCGCGCCGCCGCGGGAGTGGATCGACGAGACGACCGAGCGGCAGTTCGGGATGTTTCTTACGGTCGTCGGTGCGATCCGCGAGATCCGCGCCCGCCAAAACGTGCCGCCCAAGACCCGCGTCGCAGTCGATCTCAGGTGCACGCCAGACCTCGCGGGTCTGCTTTCCCCGATGGTCGCGGCGATCGAGTCGATGGCCGTGGCGACGGTCGGAAAAATCGGTCCCGACACGGCTGCCCCGCCGGCCGCCGCGGGAGCGACCGCCGCCGGCGTGGAGGTGTTCGTCGATCTGGCCGGGCTCATCGACGTGGAGGCCGAAGTCAAGCGGCTTTCAAAGGAAAATGAGAAGCTCGCCGGGCTCATCGCGGCGAAGAGGGCAAAGCTCGAAAGCGGCTCCTTCGCGGCGAAGGCCCCGCCGGCGGTTGTCGCGAAGGAGCGGGAACAGCTCGCCGAAATGCAAGGGCGCCTCGAAAAGGCCGTCGCCACCCTCGTCGTGCTCCGCGGCCGTTCCTGACCGGGACGCCTGCTTGACCTCCCGCTTTCGGGTACAATCAGGCTCCGCAGGCGGGCGGATGCAGGCAATCCCAGGATGGAGTGGCGACAGGCCGTTCGGAGCGCGTGAAATGACGGTGCAAATGGAGCTCTCGCGGATCATCATCAGCGAGATCAACGATCAGCAGGTCGTCTACCTGAAGGAGGTCGAGGGAGACCGCACCTTCCCGATCCTCATCGGCCTCTTCGAGGCGACGAGCATCGACCGACGGGTGAAGCACCACCAGTCGCCCCGGCCGCTCACCCACGACCTGCTCGTGGCGGCCGTGGAGCTGCTTGGGGGCGAGTTTCAGGACGTCGTGATCGGCGAGCTCAAGGAGCACACCTACTACGCGACGATCCGCGTGCTCAAGGACGGCGAGGTCGTCGAAATCGATGCGCGGCCCTCCGACGCGATCGCCGTCGCGGTCACCTGCGAGCCCAACCTGCCGATCTACGTCGCCGAGGAAGTCCTCGCCGATGTGCTCGGCTGAGCCGCCGACCTACCCTGGTGGCCAGCCGAGGTGTCGGCCGCCGAGCAGGTGGACGTGGAGATGGTCGACCGACTGGCCGCCGTCGCGGCCGCAGTTGACGACGAGCCGGTAGCCGTCGGCGAGGCCGAGCTTCGCGGCCAGCTCCGTCGCCACGACGACGAGGTGCCCCACGAGGTCGCGGTCCGCCCCGGTGACTTCGGCGAGCGACGCGATCGGCTTCTTCGGGATCACGAGCACGTGGATGGGAGCCTGCGGGGCGACGTCGTGGAACGCGACGCAGAGATCGTCCTCGTACTCGATCCGGGCGGGAATCTTTCGTTCGATGATCTTCGAAAAAACCGTCTCGGCCATTGTCTGCGCTCCGTTTGCCTCCGCTCCGTTCACGTGAGCCCGAAAGCCCCTCGAAGCACGGCAAGCGACTTCGCCCCCTGCTCCGCGGCGACGACGACGTTGAGCCGCACCTCGCTCGTGCTCACGAGGTCGATGTTCACCCCCTGCTCCGCAAGCGGCTTGAAGAGCCGGTCGGCCACGCCCGCGTGGCTGCGGATGCCGACGCCGGTGATCGAGAGCTTGGAGACGTGCGGCACCTCGACGACCTTCGCTCCCCGCGACGAGGCGATCCTGCCGGCGACCTCGATCGCCCGGTCGCGGTCGGCGGCCGGCACGGTGAAGCTGATCTCGGCCGTGCCGTTTCGCGGATGGCTCTGCACGATCATGTCGACGTTGAGCCCGGCCCGCCCCACCTCCTCGAACACGTCCGCCGCAACGCCCGGCGCATCGGCGAGGTCCGTGAACGTGACGAGCGCCTGGGAGCTGTCAAGCTGGCAGTCCTCGATCGCGAGATCCTCCATCCCCTCGAGCCTCCGCACGACGTCGAGCGCCGCCGCCTTGGCGTGCGGAAGGCCCGCCGGATCGATGCCGCCGTCTGTCGACTCGGCGTCGAGGCCGAAGGCGCGGTGGGCCGCCTGCACGGCCGCAGGGCCGTCGGCACGATCCACCAGCACCGAGATCTTGATCTCGCTCGTGGTGATCATCCGCAGATTGATCCCTTCCCGGGCAAGTGCCGAGAACATCCGTCCGGCGACCCCCTCGGCCCGCTCCATCCCGACCCCCACGACCGAGACCTTCGCCATCCCCTCGTCGTGCGAGACACCCCCTGCTCCGATCTCCTTGGCAACCCGACCCGCCACCTCGAGCGCCACCGCGAGGTCGTCGGCGGGCACGGTGAACGAGATGTCGGCCAGTCCGTTCTGGCCGACGTTCTGCACGATCATGTCGACTGCGATCCCGCTCGCGGCGAGCTTGGAAAAGAGGGCGTGCGAGCTGCCCGGCTGGTCAGGGACGTTCTCGACGGTAACCCTCGCCTCGTCCTTCGCAAGCGCCACGCCCGAGACGGGCCGCGGCGCCGACTGGTCGGCCGGCAGGATCATCGTGCCTGGCACGTCCTTGAAACTCGACCGCACGAGCACCTTCACGCCGAACTTCTTCGCAAACTCGATCGACCGCGAATGCATGACGCCCGCCCCGAGGCTCGCGAGTTCGAGCATCTCGTCATAGCTGATGGATGGCAGTCGCCTCGCCTCCTTGAGCACCCGCGGATCGGTCGTGTAGACGCCATCGACGTCGGTGTAGATCTCGCAGAGGTCGGCGTCGAGCACGGCCGCGAGCGCCACCGCCGTCGTGTCGGAGCCGCCCCGACCGAGGGTCGTGATGTTGCCGTCCTGGTCGATCCCCTGGAAGCCGGCGGCGATCACGATCTTGCCTGCATCGAGCAGCTTCCGAACGTGGTCGGTGGAGATCGAACGGATCCGGGCCTTCGTATGGGTGCTGTCGGTGCGGATGCCGATCTGGGCGCCCGTGAGGCTCACGGCCTCCTTCCCAAGGGCGTGCACCGCCATCGCGAAGAGAGCCACGCTCACCTGCTCGCCCGTCGAAAGCAGCATGTCCATCTCGCGGGCGCTTGGCCGCTCCGAGATCTGCCTCGCGAGATCGACAAGGATGTCGGTCTGGTGCCCCATGGCGCTCACGACCACGACGACCTTGTGACCCTCCTGCTGTCTCGCGATCGCTTTCTTCGCCGCAGCAAGGATCTTCGTCGCATCGGCAACACTCGTGCCGCCGAACTTCTGAACCACCAGTGCCATCGCTCTCGTCAATGCTCCTTTCCGAGAAACCTGCCCATGAGCCGCCAGCCGGGCTCGACGACGACGCCCGAGGCTGCGGCCGAAACCTCGTCGTAGGACTTTGCACCCGTCATCGCGATCCCCGCGCCCGCCATCACGAACGGCACGCTCCCGCGGGAATGCGTCTTGGTCGAGATGAAGGTCGGGTGGTCCGGGCAGACGAGGATGCGGTGATCACCGACCGTCGCGAGATGTGCGGCAATCGGCGCGACGATCTTCGCGTCAATCTCCTCGATCGCCTTCACCTTCTCGGCCGCGTCGCCCTGGTGGCTCGCTTCGTCGGGCGCCTCGACATGGACGCAGACGAGATCGGTCTTCGACAATTCGTCGATCGCGTGAAGACCCTTCGCCGCGTAGTCGGTGTCGAGGTAGCCGGTCGCGCCCGGCACCTCCCGCCGCTTCCAGCCTGCGAGCGCCGCCAAGCCCCGCAGGAGGTCGACGGCGGTGATCATCGTGCCGCTTCTGCCGTAGACCTGCTCAAAGGGCCTCATCGCGGGCGTCCGGCCGACGCCCCAGAGCCAGACGTGCGTCGCCGGCCGCTTTCCGGCCTTCACACGGGCCACGTTCACCGGGTGGCCGGCGAGCCAGCCGGCGCTTGCCGACATGATCTCCGTGAGCAGCCGACTGCCGGTGCCCCGCGGAAACGCGTCGACGACCGGCTTGTCCATGAGGTCGTGCGGCGGCGTCGCCCGGAGGTCGGCGCCGAGCGGCGGCGCCGCGGAGGCGGTTCCGCGATAGAGCAGCAGATTCCGATAGCTCACGCCCGGCTTGAAGTCCCACCCCGTGAGCGACGGGAAGTCCCGGGCGAGGCCCGCCTGGGCGGCCGCAAGAAGGGCGGTCGCCTCCTCCGT
>JBIIOJ010000344.1:0-3401 GCA_044337015.1 Pirellulales bacterium | reverse complement strand
GACCGCCGCTGGTTCGCCCGGGCCTATCCGAAGCGGCTCATGGCGGAGGTGCTCTCCGACGCGATCGCCGACGTGACGGGCGTTCGGGATCGCTACACGGAGACGGTGCTCAACGACGGTTCCACACAGAAGGCGGAGGGCTACGGCCCCGACACGCGGGCGCTGGAACTCCGCGACTCGACGGTGAAGAACTACTTCCTCGACACTTTCGGCCGCAACGCCCGCGAGATCACCTGCGAGTGCGAGCGGTCGAGCCAGCCGAGCCTCGTGCAGGTGCTCCACCTCTCCAACGGCAGCACGCTCAACGACAAGCTCGCCGCGAAGGAGGGGCGGATCACGCAGATCCTGGCCACCGACCCGAAGCCGGCCGAACTGGTGGAGGGGGCGTGGGTGCGGACGCTCTCGCGGCCGCCGACCGAGGCCGAGCGGAAGCCGTTCGAGGAGATGCTCGCGGCAGCCGCCCCGGAAGAGAAGCGGCAGATCGTGGAAGACATGTACTGGTCGCTGCTCACGAGCCGCGAATTCCTCTTCAGGCATTGAGATGAAGTTCTCCATCGCACATGTCGTCGCCGTCGTGACACTCTCGGCCGCCACGTGCTTCGCCGGGCCGGCGTACGACCGCGAGATCGCGCCGATCCTGCGGACGTATTGCTCGGGCTGCCACAACGACCGCGACGCAGAGGCGGAGTTTTCCGTCGAGCGGTTCGCGACGCTGCGGAAGGGGGGCGGGGGCTCGGGCGACCCGATCGTGCCGGGCGACGCCGCGGCGTCTGTCCTCATCCAAAGGATCAAAAGCACCGATGCCGACCACATGCCCCCCGACGACGAGCCGCAGGTGCCCGCGGCCGATCTCGCCACGCTCGAGGCCTGGATCGCGGCGGGCGCCCCCGGCCCCGCCAGCGACACCTCGATCCTCGAAACGCTCGTCGTGCCGCACCTGGCCCCGTCGCGGGCGGCCCGGCCGGTGACGGCGGTCGCCGTGAGCCCTGACGGCGGCCGGCTCGCCGTGGCCCGCGGCCGCACGATCGACGTGGTCGCGATGGAGCGGGGCTCGCCCGCGTCTGGAAAGCCGCTCATCACGATCGCCGACCTGCCCGGTCCGGTCGCGGCCCTCCATTATTCGCGCGATGGCTCGCGGCTCGTGGTCGCGGGAGGCATCACGGGCCTCCGCGGCGTGGCCGAGATCCGCGATGCGGCCACGGGGAAGCTGCTCCAGTCGTTCGGCGGCCACCGCGACCTCGTCTACGACGCCGAGTTCTCACCCGATGAAGCCACGCTCGCGACGGCGGGGTACGACCGATCGATCAAGCTCTGGAACGTGGCCGACGGGTCGCTTGTGCGTTCGATCGACGTCCACAACGGCGCCGTCTACGACCTCGCCTGGCATCCGACGGGCAGGCTGCTCGCCTCGGCGAGCGCCGACGAGACGGTGAAGCTCTGGCGGGCGAGCGACGGCGTGCGGCTCGACACGCTTAGCCAGCCGCAGGGGGAGCTTTCGAGCCTGGCCTTCACGCCCGACGGCAGGCATGTGATTGCGGCGGGCCGCGACAAGCGGATCCATCTCTGGAAGCTCGTCTCGCTCGACCAGCCGGCGATCAACCCGGCGGTGCACGCCCGGTTTGCCCACGAGACGCCGATCGTGGCGATCGCCCTTTCGGCCGACGGCCGCAGGCTGATCACCGCGGCGGAAGACCGCACCGTGAAGGCCTGGAGTGTGCCCGATCTCGTGCTCGAACAGGAACTGCCTAGGCAGCCTGACCTCGTGGCGGCGGCCGTGCCTGCCGGCGACGGCTTTCTCATCGGTCGGATGGATGGCGGGATCGAGAGGCTGACGGTCGGCGGGGCGAACGGGCTCGTGGCTGCGGCGGCCGTCGTCGCCACGCCTGCGGCGAAGCCATCGTCGAACGCAAGCGAGCCTGCCGCCGACATCGCCGAGGCCGAGCCGAATGACGCCGTGTCGCAGGCGACGGCGGTCCCCGTTCCGCTGGCGATGAAGGGGATGATCGGCGAACCCGGCGACATTGACTGCGTGAGGTTCTCCGCGCGGGCCGGCGAGCCGCTCGTCGTGGAGGTGATCGCCAGGTCCGCGGAGCCGAAGTCGCTCGTCGATTCCCGTGTGGAGGTGCTCCACGCCGACGGTCGGCCGGTCGAGCAGGTGGTGCTCCAGGCTGTCCGCGACTCGTGGTTCACGTTCCGCGGCAAGGACTCGAAGCAGGCGGGCGACTTCCGCCTTCAAAACTGGGAGGAGATGGAACTCGACCAGTATCTCTACGCCAGTGGCGAGCTGGTGAAGCTGTGGCTGGCTCCACGTGGCGCCGACTCGGGCTTCGAGGTCTACCCCGGCGCCGGCGATCGCCACACGTACTTCCACACGACGGCCGTCACGCACGCTCTCGGCGAGCCGGCCTGGATAGTCGAGCCGCTGCAGCCGGGAGCGAAGCCGGTGCCCAACGGGCTGCCGGTGTTTCCGGTCTACTACGAGAACGATGACGATGGGACGCGGCGGCTCGGCACCGATTCCCACCTCATTTTCACGCCGCCGGCCGACGGCAACTATATAGCCCGCGTGACCGACGTCCGCGGCTTCGGCGGCGGGCGGGATCACCACTACACGCTGCGGATAAGGCCGCCGAGGCCGGCCTTCGAGGTGAGCGTGGCTGGCAAGGATCCGAAGGTGAGCCCGGGCAGCGGCCGCGAACTCACGTTCACGGTCACCCGCAGCGACGGCTTCGATGGGCCGGTGCGGGTCGAGATCGAGAACCTGCCGGCGGGCTTCACGTTCCACGGACCGGTCGAAATCGAGGCGGGGCAGCGGGAGGCCCGTGGCGTGCTCTCCGTGACGGCCGACGCCGCGACACCCGATGAGCAGGCCGAGAAGGCCGTGAAGGTACGGGCGGTGGCGACCGTCGCAGCAGAAGAGATGGTGCGCGACCTCGGCACGCTTGGCGACATCCAGCTTGCCGAGAAGCCGAAGATCACCGTCGAGATCGTCCCGGCCGAACTCACGATCCGGCCGGGCCAGACGATCACGGCGAAGGTGAAGGTGACGAGGCACGACTTCAAGGACCGCATCGACTTCGGCACCATGGGCGCCGGCCGCAACCTGCCGCACGGGGCCTTCATCGACAACATCGGACTCAATGGCCTCTTGATCGTGGAGGGTCAGGACGAGCGGGAATTCTTCATCACGGCGGCCCCGAAGACGGCCCCCGGTCGCCGGCTCTTCCACCTGCGGGCAGGTCCCGATGGCGGTCAGGCGTCGCTGCCGGCGGTGCTGAACGTGCTGCATCCCTGACCGGGGCGTGCATTCCCCGGATATCGCTCCCGACTGCGTGCCCGTCGTTGTGGGGCAGCCGCTTGCCTCCGCCGCCTGTCTGCGGCAGACTGAGCGAAGGTCGATG
>JBIIOJ010000008.1:0-34682 GCA_044337015.1 Pirellulales bacterium | reverse complement strand
AGCCTCCGTGCGGCCGGAACGATCTCGCAGCCTGACCCGACCGTCTCCATCAAGGCCGTGACGCTCTTCGCGGAGGCCACGGCGCCGGGCGACGTGCTGCTCGTGAATCCGGCCAACGCGGTCGGATCGCTCACCGGCAAGACCGCCACCGGAACGCTGCAGTTCGTGAACGGCAGCGGGTTCAAGGTGGGCTCCGCCGGGATCATCGCCGGCACGAACGCAGCCGGTGACGGTGATATTTTCCTGACCGCGGCCGCTGGCGACCTCGAGGTTGCCGGCCCCCTGACCGCCGCCAACGATCGGATCTCGCTGTTCACTCCCACCGGCACGATCACGCAGACCGCGGGCACGATCGCCGCGGGTGTTTTCGAATGGACGGCGAAGACCGCGCCCACGTTCACGAGCCTCGCGGTCGGGGCGCTGGGTGCGAATCTCACCGGTCCTGGTGACATCACGATCGGCACCGTCGGCCAACCGCTGACAGTGGCATCGGCCAGCACGGCCGACGGCGACGTGAAGATCGTCGGCAGCGACGTCACGATCGACGGCCTCGTGACGGTCGGCGGCGTCGGGAAGTCCGCGACGGTCACCGCGAGCGGTTCGCTGCTCTTCCAAAATCAAGGCCGCATCGTCAACGCCGATGCCTCCGGGAGCGTCGCCCTCACCGCGGGCACCACGCTCACCGCCGCCAACCAGGACGCATCGACGACGGTCGCCGCCGGCGGCAGTCTCGCGATCTCGTCCGGGGACGCGGCGAGCCTGAAGACCGACGTCAATACCCTCTCCGCAACGGTCACGGCCGGCGGACTGAAAATCACCGACGCCGCAGAACTGGCGATCTCCGGCATCACGGCGGCAGGCCAGAGCGTGTCGCTCATCGCAGCCGGCGGTATCACGCAAACCGGACCGATCGTGGCGGCTTCGCTTTCGGCTTCGAACAGCTCCGGCAGCATCGTGCTGACCCATGCGGCCAACGACGTGGGCACCTTCGCCGCATCCTCGCCGCACAGCGGGGGAGACGTCCTGTTCCTCAATAAGCGCGGATTTTCGGTGGGAGGAGTGGGCATCACGGCGGGAACGCCCACGCGAGACGATGGGGGTGTCACGCTCACTGCCGCCTCCGGCAACCTCACGGTCACGTCGAACATCTCCGCCATCGAAGACGTGGTGCAGTTGCTGGCCCCGGGCGGCGTCGTCAAGATCGATCCAGGGGTAACGATCGAGGCTCGGGAACTCGTGATCGACGACTCGACCGTCGTGTCGATCACGGAGGTCATCGACAACGTCTCGCGGGTAACCGGAAATGTGCCCGACGGGGCGCTGATCAACGATGCGACTCCGACAATCACGGGCATCACCCTTCCCGGCAACAAGGTGACCGTCTCGCTCAACGGCAGTCCCATCGCGCCGGTCGTAGTCGCCGATGCTTCCGGCAACTGGTCGCTGACGACCGCCTCCCTGGCAGACGGCGGCTATGCAATCACGGCCGCCGCGACGAACCTTGCAGGTGACACGGGAAGCCCGTCGGCCGCCTACGGCATCACCATCGATGCCACGGCGCCGGCCACTCCGACGATCACGACGGTCACCGACAATGTCCTTCCGGTCATCGGCGACGTGGCAAATGGTGGGAGCACCAATGACACGGTGCTCGTCCTTTCCGGTACGACGGAGAGCGATACCACTGTCGAGATCTTCAATGGACCGACGAAACTCGGCGACGCCACCGTGAGCGGCGCGACATGGTCTTTCATCACCGCCGTGCTCGTGAACGGCACGACCTACGTCTTCAAGGCCGTAGCCAGCGACCAGGCCGGCAACGTCGGGTCCGATTCCGCGACCCACACCGTCACGATCGACACGACGGCACCACTGGCCCCGACGCTCGCCCTCGGCACGGGCGTCGCCAGCGGTGCCACGCAGGGCGAGGGCACACAACTCTCCGGCGTCGTCACGGTGTCTGGTGAAACCGGCGCCGCAATCGTCGTGACGTTCACGCGCGGAGTCGCCACGGTCACGAAGAACCTCGCCGGTACGGGCACCTCGCAGCCGGTGACGCTCACCGTAGGCGACCTCGCCACGCTCGGCAACGGAACGGTGAACGTCTCCGCCACGCAGTCCGACGCTGCCGGCAACCCGCAGACCGTCGCGGCGGCGTCCATTTCCTTCACGCTCGACACGGTCGCCCCGGCCGCCCCGACGCTCACCCTGCGGTCGGGCGTGACCGAGCCCGTGAGCAACTCCGAGGCCTTTGGTGGCGCCGTCACTGTCACCGGTGAAACCGGAGCCGTGATCGTCGTCACGTTCACCCGCGGGGCGAGCACCGTCACGAAGACCCTCACCGGCACGGGTGCCGGCCAGGACGTCGCGCTCTCCGCCACCGACCTCACCACGCTCGGCGACGGCACCGTGAGCGTCTCCGCCACGCAGTCCGACGGCGCAGGCAACCCGCAGTCCGGCCCGCCCGCGACCCTCTCCTTCGCGCTCGACGCCACCCCCCCCGCCCCGCCGCAGCTCCTGATCCTCTCGGGCGTCGCCAGCGGCGCCACCGCGGCCGAGGCCACGCAGGCCTCCGGAGTTGTCAGCGTGGTCGGCATCAACGGCGCCCCGATCCTCGTGACGTTCACCCGTGGCCCCAACACGGTGACCAGGAGTTTCATCGGCAACGGCGTCGGCCAGCCCGTCACGCTCTCCGGCGCCGACCTCACGACGCTCGGCGACGGCGTGGTGAACGTCTCGGCCACGCAGGCCGACGCCGCGGGCAATACGAGCGCCGCCGCGACCACGTCCTTCACGCTCGACACGATCGCCCCGGCCTCGCCGTTCATCACCGGATTGGTGGACGACGTCGCGGCCTTCGTCGGTAACGTCGCGGCGGGCGGCCGCACCAACGACAACACGCTCCGCATCGTCGGCACGGCCGAGCCGGGAGCGACGGTCGCCGTACGCAACGGTCCCACTCTCATCGGGTCGGCCACGGCCGATGCCGGCGGCAACTGGGCATTCACGACCGCCCCGCTCGCCGATGGCGGCTATGCCTTCTCGGCGTTCGCCACCGACGTGGCCGGCAACGCCAATCCCTCGTCCCGTCCGGCCTACGCGGTCACCCTTGACACCGCCCCGCCGGCCGCGGCCACGATCACGTCCGTCACCGACAACGTCGGCTCGATCATCGGCAACGTCGCGCCCGGCGGCCGCACCGACGACACCACCCTCCGGATCGCGGGCACCGCCGAGCCCGGCAGCCAAGTCACCGTCCGCAGCGGCAATGCCGTCCTTCGCCGCGTCTTCGCCAACGAATTCGGCACCTGGGCCATCGTCACCGACCCGCTCGCCGTCCGGCTCCACAACCTCAACGCCCTCGCGAGGGATGCCGCCGGCAACAACGGCCCGGCGTCCGCCACCCACACCGTAACGATCGACCAGACGTCCCCCACCATCCTTTTCCTCGGCTCGACCACGGTAGCCGGCACTTACGGCGAGGCTGCCGAGATAGCGATCTTCGCCCGCACCTCCGAACGGATGCGGGCCGGCAGCGCGATCGACGTCACGCTCAACACGGGTGTCGTCGTGAGGCTCTCCACCCCCACCGAACGCAGTGAACTCAACGGCATCTACCGCGTCGGCGGGGGCGCCCTGGCCTCGCCGCTCTCGATCATCTCGGTGGCGAACGTGTCTCCGATCGCCTCCGACATCGCGGGCAACCCGGTCGCTGGCCTCCCACCCGTGCCGGTTGTCCTCACAGGCATCAACGTCGACTCCCCGATCTCGGCTTCCGCGATCGGTTTCGCGACCGACCCCGCGTTTGCTCCGACTCAGACCTCCGCTGTGACCTCGATCCCGATCGTCTTTTCCACCGAGGTGACCGGCGTCTCCCTGGCCGATTTCCAGCTCTTCTACAACGAACGGGAAAGCGTTTCGCTCCGGGGCAGTACGATCACCGGCAGCGGCCGCAACTACACCCTCACCCTCCCGGCGAATCTGACCAACCGGATCGGGTCCTACCGGCTCGCCATCGGGCCGTCCTCCGCCATCCGGGCGGTCTTTGGGGGGGCCCAGCTGACCGCCGCCTTGAACCTCTACTGGACAAGGGTCTGACCGGACCCGAGGCCTGGCACGGTCGGTCGAAAGGCCCTCCAAAACATCGACTGGCCCGTTTCTTGCGTCACTTTGGGGGGCCTGCTACGCTCCGGTTGGCAGGGCTATTTTCGCAATAAATGCGGGTAATTTGCCGGAATCTTCCTCTTGGATGCCCTTGCGCGCCGAGACCTTGAGAACTTTCGGCCCGCGGGCCCCGTACAAGTGGAACTCCTGATCAAGTCCAAGCCAACAAGGTCTTCGCGTCAATTCGCCAAAGTTAGATCCGTCGGCCGACCGCGGAAACCTCCTGTCAGGTTTTTGAGCGGCCGATTCTCGAAGCCTTCCTGGCTCCAAACGTCGTAGGTGCAGCATGCTTTCCTCGTGGGCGACCCTGGTCCGTGATCTCTTCAGCCGTCGCCGTGCCCGACGGCTCGACCGGCTGCCCCGAAGCCGCCCGATATCGCGGCTGGCATCCGTCCACCGCGGCGAACCGCTCGAGGAGCGGCGGCTCATGGCGTTCGACCTCGTGTCGGCCTACGCCACCACGAGCGACGACCCGTTCTTCAAGCTCGGCGAGGCGTCCAAGACGCTCACGGAGGCCCCGCAGCAGATCACACTGCGATTCAGCCCCGGCGCGAAGATCGACCCGGCCACACTCGGCGCGATCACTGTCGTGCGGAGCGGCCCGGGCAGCGACCCGCTGGGCAACGGCACCGACGTCTCGCTCGTCAGCGGCACCGACTACCTGCCCCTCGTGAACGACCTGCCGAACCAGAACGAGGTCGTGATCCGCTTCACGGACACGCTGCCCGACGACATTTACCGCATCAGCGTCGGCGCGGGGCTCCGGACGACCGGCAGCAGCACGGCGACGCCGCGGTCGTTCGATTTCAGGCTCGATCTCGGCGCCTTCGTCGAAACGGTCGTGCCGCAGCCTGTGACCCGCAGCGGGGCCACGCGGTCCCAGAACAGAAATGCGATCGACGTCTATTTCAACCGCGACGACCCGCTGAACACGACCTCGGCGCAGACCGCGGCGGCCTACCGTCTCTTCGAGGTGAACCCGGCCACGGGCGACGACGTCTCCCCGCTCGCTCCGGTAAACCCTACCTCGGTTGTCTACAACCAAACGACGGGCAAGGCGACGCTCACGTTCGCTCCCGGCGTGATCGCCAACGGCAAGCTCTTTCGGCTCCAGATCGGGGGGGCCGAGACGATCGTCACGCCGGCGGCGCCGGTGGCGGAGGGCTCCGACGACAACTCGAGCTTCGCGACCGCCCGCAACCTGGGCGTGCTCGACGCCGCCGGTAAGAAGGTCGAAGGGGTGATCAGCCCGCCGCGTTCCACCGATCCGACGAACCCCGGCACGCTCACCACACCCGCCGGGCCGATCAGTTTTCCTGTCCAATTCGGCTCGATCGACGAGCCGGGCCACCGCCAGGAGAACTTCATCGCGATCGACAGCCACGAGCACGGCCTGCCGAGTTGGGCGACCAGGCCCGACACCGGACCAGCCGTCGGCTATTACAACTTCGCGCCCGTATATGGCGTCGACGGCCAGGGCAACCTGCTCATCAACGCCATCAGCGAGACGCAGAAGCAGCGGGCTCGGGAGGTCTTCGAGCTCTTCAGCCGCTACACCGGCCTTCGATTCATCGAGAGCGACTCCTTCGGACTCCAGGTCGTGACCGGCGACGTCCGCGGCCTGAACCCGCTGGCTCCGCCGACCGCACTCGCCGGCATCGCCAGCGAAACACGGCAGAAAGCCATCATGAACTCGCTCCTCGATTGGGGCTCGAGCGAATACGGCGGCCAGTATTTCATCGTGGCGATGCACGAGATCGGCCACGCACTCGGGCTCGAGCACTCCTATGATCTGGCCTCGATCATGGGAGCGGGGCTCGCGGGTGAGCCGGTGTTTCCGGGCGACTACGACACCGTCCACCTCGCGCAGCTCTATCCCGCTATCGGCTCCGACGTCGACACCTATCGCTTCACGCTCAACAAGGCGGGCACCTTCTCCGCGCAGACCGTGGTCGCCCGGCCGGGTCAGGTGGCGACGAGCCCTCTCGACAGCGTGCTCTCGCTCTATCGCCAGGATTCGGTCACCGGCAAGCGGGAATTGATCGCCCGCAACGACGACTACTTCGGCAGGGACTCGTTCGTCGGCCTGGAACTCGAGCCGGGCACCTACTTCGTCGCCGTTTCGAGCACGGGCAACACGTCGTTCAACCCCGAGGTGAGCGATTCCGGCTACGGTGGCCGTTCCGCCGGCGATTACCGGCTCGAGCTCGATTTCAAGCCGCGCAGCACGGCCGCCACCACGCTGTCCGACACCACGGGCACGCTCCTCGACGGCGACCGTGACGGACAGCCGGGCGGGGCCTTCAACTTCTGGTTCAAGACGGCCGCCTCCACGAACAACCCGGCCACGAACAAGACACTTTTCGTCGACAAGGCCGCCTACGCCAACCTCACCGCCGCGACCACGGCGGGAGCCAATGGCACCCTCGGCAAGCCGTTTTACCGAATCCAGGATGCGATCGCGGCGGCCGGCTCGGGCTCGATCGTGCGAATCATCGGCAACTCGGCCGGCCAGCAGGGGACCTCGCTGCCCTACCTCGTCGGCACCGACCTTGGTGGCCGTCCGTTGCCCGATGGCGAGACCCTCAACGTGCCCAAGGGCGTGACGCTCATGATCGACGAGGGGTCGGTGATCAAGCTGCGGGCCGCGATCGTCGACGTCGGAAGCTCGTCGCCCCTGGTCGATCGCGGCGGGGCCGCCATCCAGGTGCTCGGCACCCCTGACCGCAACGTCATCTTCAGCTCCTACCACGACGACACCGTCGGGGGAGACTCCGACAACGTCGGTCCGGCCGTCAAGGGGGGCCAGTGGGGCGGCATCGTGCTGCGGCAGGATTCCGACTCCGCCTCGAAGAAGGCGTTCGTCAACTCGATCGCCAAGGCGTCGATCCGCTACGGCGGCGGCCAAGTGCTCGTCGACTCGTCGCTTGATTTCTACGCCCCGATCCAGCTCGAGAGCACGCGTCCGACGATCGCCTTCAACACGATCACCGACAGCGCCGGGGCGGCGATCGCCGCCGACCCCAACAGCTTCGAGGACTCGAACGGCCGGGTGGGCCCCGAGATCCGCGGCAACCGGCTCGTGGAGGTTCGGCCCGACCAAGCCGCGCCCCACCAAAACTCGATCAACGGCCTGTTCGTGAAGATCCGCACGAACCTCGGGCAACCGCTCGACAAGCTCGACGTGCCGGCCCGGTTCAAGAGCACCGACATCGTCTACGTGCTCCAGGAAAACCTGCTCATCGCCGGCGGAGTCGGCGGCTACTCCCTGAACTCCACGACCGGCGACGTGGAGGCCCGCAGGAGCGGCCGGCTGGCGATCGACCCTGGCGTCGTCGTGAAGCTCCAGGGCTCGCGGATCGAGCTCGAGCGTGGCACCTCGCAGCTCATCGCGGAGGGCACCGCCTCCCAGCGGGTCGTGTTCACGAGCCTCGGCGACAATCGTTACGGTGCCGGCGGCACGTTCGATACCAATGGCAATCTGCCCGACGTCCGCGCCGCGGGCGACTGGGGCGGGATCATGCTCAACGCCGGCGCCAAGGCGTCGATCGACTACGCCTACGTCGCCTTCGGCGGCGGCTCGACCCCGATCGAGGGATCGTTCGACCGATTCAACGTCATCGAGGTTCACCAGGGCGATCTCCGGGTGGCCCACAGCCGCATCGAGAGCAATGCCAGCGGCACCGCCGCGACGACCCGCGCCGGCCGGGGAGGAAACGACGCTGCGACGATCTTCGTCCGCGGTGCCCAGCCGGTGATCCTCGACAACGACTTCCGCGACAACGCCGGCGCGGTGATCTCCGCCAACGCCAACTCGCTGAGCGACCTCGAGCAGGCCGACCCTGGACGGAGCACGGGCTTTGTCGACATCGATCGGCGTTACGACGACAACCTCGGCCCGCTCGTCCGCGGCAACCGTCTGCCGTTCGAATCGGTCGCCGGCTCGATCAGCGGCCTCGTCGTCCGAGGCGAGCAGATCACCGTCGAGAGCGTCTGGGACGACACCGACATAGTGCACGTTCTGCAGAGCGAGATCATCGTCCAGAACTTCCACACGGCGACCGGCCTCCGGCTCATGAGCCGGCCCGACGCGAGCCTGGTCGTCAAGCTTCTCAATCCCGGAACCACGGTCCCCGGTGGAACCGAGCCGATCGAGGCGGGCTTCACGGCCGCTGGCTACCAGCTCGATATCGAGGACCGGATCGGCGGCACCGTGCAGATCGTGGGCCAGCCCGGCTATCCCGTGGTGCTCACGTCGCTCAAGGACGACACCGTCGGCGCGAGCATCGATCCGCTCGGCCGGTTCGTCAAGGACACCGGCAACGACGGCGCGACCACGCCGACGGCCGGCGACTGGCGCAGCCTCAAGTTCCTGCCCTACTCCAACGACCGCAACGTCGCCATCGTCCAGGAGGTCGAAAAGCCCTCCACGGGCGGCGTCGACGTCAATGCCTCGCTGCTCACGGCCCAGTCGCTCGGGGTGCTGGCGCCGAACTTCGCCACCGGCACCAACACGTCGGAGTCTGCCCAGGAAAAAAGCGGCGACGAGAACCGCCGGCTGGGATTCGAGGTGCACGGCCGGATCGCAAGCGACGACGCGACCGACGTCGATCTCTACACGTTCTTCGGGTATGCCGGCTCCGAGGCCTGGATCGACATCGACAGGTCGAGCCCCGGGCTCGACGCGATGATCGAGCTGCTCAACGCCTCGGGGACTGTGCTCGCGCGATCGGCCGACAGCCAGACCGACGCCGCGCTCGACGCGGCCACTCGGGGCATCGCCCAGCCCATGCAGAAGTCAACCGCCCTCGGGGGTGACTTTTATTCCCGCAATCCCAAGGATCCGGGCATGCGGGTCGTGCTCCCGACCCTGCCCGGCCAGTCGATCGGCGCCCTCACGCAATACTTCGTCCGCGTCCGCAGCCAGCCGCGGTACGAGCCCGCCGCGACCGGGGCGGACAACGGCAGCGTGACGTCCACCACCAAGGCGGCCTACGAGGCCGACCTGCGGGATGCCGCCAAGGTGAAGTCCGGCGCGACGAGCGGCGGCTACGAACTGCGGGTCCGGCTCCGCCAGACCGACGAGAAGCCGGGCTCGACCGTTCGGTACGCCGACATTCGCTACCCCACGATCGGCATCGACGTGCAGGGCCTGCCGCGCAACTCGCAGTTGACGGGCGAGACCGGCGAGCGGCCTTCGGCCAACGACACGTTCGGCTCGGCGCAGTACATCGGCAACCTTCTCCAGTCGGATCGCGGCGCGATCAGCGTCGCCGGCACGATTGCTTCCGCCACCGACGTCGACTGGTACACCTTCGCGCTCAATTTCGAGCAGATCCAGTCGATCGGCGGCTTGAGCAACGGCTTGAAGACCTGGTCCACCGTCTTCGACATCGACTACGGCGACGCCTTGCGGGGCGATCTCACGCTCGCCGTCTTCAGCGAAGACGGGGAGCTGCTCTACGTCGGCCGCGACTCCAACGTCGCCTCCGACCAGCCCGGGGCCGGCCAGGGCAACGATTTCGACGACACCTCCCGAGGGAGCCTCGGCAAGCTCGACCCGTTCATCGGCTCGGTACACCTGCCGGCTGGCAGTCCGACCGGAGGCGGGTCGATCGAGGGCAACGTTCCGGTCACGCCCCCGAACCCCTCGCAGCAGCTCCGCTACTACGTCGCCGTCTCCAGCAACCAGCGGCTGCCGGCAGCGCTCGATGCCTACTTCAAGCAGACTGCGACGAACCCGCTCATCCGCCTCGAGCCCGTGAACTCGATCCAGAGAATCGCCGAGGATCACATCTTCTTCAGCGGCTACTTGTCGGGCCCAACCGATCCCCTGCCTTTTCCCGCATACGTCGGCCCCCAGCAACAGCTCTTCGACGTCCAGACAACGACCAGCCTCAGCCTGCACGTAACGCCGTTCACGCTCAGCGACGTGACGCTCTTCGTCTACACGAGCACGTCGATCGAGACGGTCGACGCGATGCGCGGCGGAAACGAGACGACGCTCTACAGGCTGCTCACCCCGCCGCAAAACCCGAGCGGCGACATCACCATGCGGTCCGACGGTAAGCTCTACCAATACCGCCCCGGCACCAACGCGGGCTTCCTCTACACCGTGGATACCGTCACGGGCGGCACCACGGCGGTCGGTGACGACAACATCCCCGCCCCGCCGCAGCCCGCTCCCGCGGCGACCGCCCAGGAGACGCTCACCGCCCAGGAACTCGGCGGCTCGCGGAGCACGTTCCAACTGGCCAATGCGGGCCTGCAACGCGCGACGGTCAACGGCACGCTTCGCTACACCGACAGCACCGCCGGCGTCGGCGGCACCCCGGTCACCTACACGTGGAGCTTCACCTCGAACGGCACAGGCGTTCTCTCCTTCACGAACATCCCGACGCCCGCCCCACCCGCCGGATTCGCGGCCCCCACGAGCGGCACGGTGACGGTCGGTGCCTACGCGGGCAATACGCTGCAAAACGCGACCGCCACGATCAACTGGTCGGGGGCGATCGACGCGACGAAGCTGCAGCTGTCGATCCAGTACACCTACCAGACGCCGCCCGCACCGAACGCCAACGCCGTCGATTCCAACGCGGTCGACGCGGTCGCCTTCCTCCGTGGATCGGGCTTGAACCCGTCATACACGGCCTACTACTCCGTCCGCGACGGCGGCGGATCGCGGCTCTATCGTGGCAACGCCACGACCGGCGATGCGGCGACCGGAATCGTCGGCGCGATCGCCGGCGTGGACGTGGTCACCGGCCTGGCCTTCGTCGGGGGCACGATGTACGGCGTGGACTCCTCCGGCAGATTATTCAGTTTCGGTTTTGCCGCTGATGGAGGTCCCTCCGCCAGCGTGACGGTGCTCGGCACCGTGGCGGGTGCGAGTTTTGCCGGGCTCACGACGGGCCCGCAGAACCTGCAAAACGGCGCCTTCGCGAGCCGGCTCTTCGCCATCACCGACGATGGAGCGCTCTACTGCTTTGATACCACCGGCGCGCTCCAGCAGGTCTTCGACGCCAATGGCGACGGCATCGCCGACTCCACGTCGATCGCCAGTGGTGCGGCCCCGGGCGTCCTCGGACTCGCCTTCTCCCCGCTCGACATCAACCTCTGGCACCCCACCGTCACGCGCGGCAGGGACGCGGGCCACGGGATCAACATCTCGTACGACGAAACCCGCAACGAACTCAACAAAGATGACTACGCGATCAGGTACCAACAGGGCACCGACGACCGCACGTTCCTCATGGAGGAGGGCGGTGCGAGCATGCACTTCGGTCTCGAGAAGTACGTCCTGCCCATCGGAACCGACACCACGCCCTACCTGAACTACCAGTCGGGAGATGGCCAGTTCGGCGTTCTCAACGGCCAGTGGCAGCGGGACCTGACGTCCGACGCCGGCACGATGATCGCGAACACCTACAACCTCCCGGGGGGAGCCTACGGCAGCCTGATCACGAACTCGTTCAGCCTCGCGGGCAAAACCTACACCGACAAGCCGACGCTCTACTTCAACTACTTGCTCGAGACCGAAAACGCCTCCGGTGCCTACGACAGGAACGACATGCGGGACAGCGCCCGCGTCTTCATCTCCGCCGACGGGGGCCCGTGGCAGGTCGTCGCCACCAACAACTCGACGCGGTCCGATTTTCCGACCGACAAGGGCGAACTACCGAACTTCATCTCGGCTTCGTCGGCCCTCACGACGAAATTCAACCAGGTGGTGCAGGAGCTCTACGACACGAAGGAGTGGCGGCAGGCGCGGATCGACCTCGGCAACTGGGCGGGATCCGCGAACCTGCGGCTCCGATTCGACTTCAGCACGGCCGGCGAGTTCGACCCGACGCAGCGTGACGCCAATGGCAACCTGCTCAACGAGATCGTCGGCTACGCCAACACGACAGGCAACTTCAGCGGCGATCAACAGAGGAGCCGGGAACGCGGCAGCAACAACGCTTACGAAGGCTTCTACATCGACGACGTCATCATCGGCTACTCCGAGCGGGGTGAGATGGTGACCGGCGGCGTGAAGTCGAAGACCGATTTCTTCGACATCTTCACTCCGGCGTCCGCTCCCGATTACCTCGCGGAGCAGAGCCTCACCGGCCCCTACCAACTCGAGATTCGCCGCGGAACCGAGTACGGCGTGAAGCCGCTCAACAAACTCGACGACGTCGCGATCGTGCAGCAGTTCGACACGAACGCCGACCTCGTCATCGCCAACGGCGGTCTGGGAGACGCCAACCAGCCCCGCCAGCAGGGACAGTTCATCATCGAAGGCAACTCGATCTCGAATGCCTCGACCTACGGTATCCGGATCGACGCCGCGGCCCGGGAGGCCGGCACCAACAATGCCATCCCAGGCACCCCGCGGAACCTCCCGACGCTCAACACGGCCCGGCTCGTGCCCGGCGTCGTCGTCACCAACAACGTTATCGCCGGCAGCGGAACGGGCGGCATCCTCTTCAGCGGCGACCCCAACTCCGGCAGCGTCCCGACGGCGGCGGTGCCCTACGGCCGGATCGTGAACAACACGATCTACGGCGGCGAGACTACGGCGGGGGTTGGCATCGCGGTGACCGACAATGCCGCGCCCACGGTCCTCAACAACCTCTTCGCGAACCTCGCGACCGGCATCAGCGTCGATGGCTCGAGCCTCTCCGGTGCATCGGGCGATGACAGGACGGTGGTCGGGCTTTCCGCCTACTACCAAGTGACGACGCCGCTCTCCGCCGGGGTAATCGAGACCAACGCGGTCACGCTTGCGAACAACCCGTTCGTGAACGCCGCCCGGGGCAACTTCTACCTCACGGCCGGCTCCCCCGCGATCGACAGCGCGCTCAACACGCTTGGCGACCGGGCCACCTTTACGGCCGTGGCCAAGGTCATCGGGATCCCCGACTCGCCGGTGATCGCCCCCGACCGCGATATCTTCGGCCAGCTCCGTGGCGATGATCCGAATCAGGCGAGCTTCCCCGGCCTCGGCAGCAACGTGTTCAAGGACCGCGGCGCGATCGACCGTGTCGACTTCACGCGGCCGTTCGCTGAGCTCGCCGTGCCGCTCGACAACACGACCGACGACAAGAACCCTGCATCCGACGGCGTGAGGTTGGAGTTGGACGCCGCTCGCGGCATCACCAGTTTCCAGCTCCAGCTCAACGACGTCGGCGTCGGCATCGACAAGGCGACGGTTGTTTCGGAGGCCTTCCAGCTGCGACGCAACGGCTCGTTGCTCGTCGCCGGAACGGACTACCTCTTCAACTACCTGGAATCATCGAACCGGGTCGTCTTCGATTCGCCCTCGGTCTTCGCGATGGGGCAGTACGTCATCTCCGTGGCGCAGACCACCGGCGGCACGCCCGTGAACGTCATCTCCGACCTTGCCGGCAACCCCCTGCTGGGAAACAAGGCCGACGGCACGACGTCGTTCACGATCGATCTCGTGGCCGGACTGGCGGCGCCGAAGAATCTGGTCGCCTCGTCCAGTGACGCCCAGGTCTCGCTCACTTGGACGGCCCCCATAAGCGATGAAAGTCCGCTGCTGCGTTACGAGGTCGAGCGAGGCACGACCGCCGACTTCAGCGGGGCGACGTTGATCACGGTTCCCTCGACGAACGTCTCGCTCGTGGATTCGCCGCTCGTCAATGGCACGCTCTACTGGTACCGCGTCCGCGCGGTCAACGCCGCCGGCGAGAGCGGCTGGTCGAACGTCGCAGGACCGGTCGTCCCGCTGCCGGTCCCGAGCTTCTCGCTCGTGGACACCGGTGCGTCGTCGAGCGATGGCGTCACGAACAACGGCCTCGTGAACGTATCGGGCGTGCTGGCGGGTGCCAGTTGGGAATTCAGCGTCGACGGCGGGATTACGTGGACGGCCGGAACAGGATCGACCTTCACGCTCCCGTCGAACACCACGTACGCCGCGGGCACGGTCCGGGTGCGGCAGGTGCGGTCGGGATGGAACAGCAATGAGGCTGCCAATCTCCAGGCGATCACGGTTGACACGGCCACCCCGACGGCGCCGACGCTCGCACTCGGAATCGGCGTCGCGGATGGCGCCAACCTGAACGAGGCGACGCAGGCGTCCGGAGTCGTCACGGTCCTCGGGGAGGCTGGATCGACGATTTCCGTGACCTTCACGCGGGGCGCCAACAGCGTCACGAAGCAGGTCACGGGCACGGGCACCTCACAACCTGTCGTTCTGACGGTGGCAGAGGCCCGCACGACCCTCGGGAGTGGCGTGATCGATGTCTCGGCGACGCAGACCGACCTCGCCGGGAATGCCCAGACGGCACCACCGGCGACCGCTTCCTTCTCGCTCGACACGACGACGCCGGCGGCGCCCTCCAATCTCGCGGTGACCGTCAACGTCGCCCCGTTCCCGGGCAATGTGCCGAGCGGCGGCATGACGAACGACGCGACGCCGACCTTCAGCGGCCTTGCGCCGGCTGGATTGGTGGTGACCCTGCGCCAAAACGGCACGGCGATCGGCACCGTCGTGGCCAACGGCTCGGGTTTCTGGATCATCACCCCGCCGCCCCTCGCCGACGGGACCTACACGTTTACCGCCGTCACCACCAATTCGGTCGGCAACTTCAGTGATCCATCCGCGGACTACGTCGTGACGATCACCACCGTCGCTCCCCAGCCGACGATCGTACGAGTGATCGACAACGTCCCGACCTTCATCGGGACCGTTCCGCAAGGCGGTCTCACCAACGACAACGAGCTGCGGGTCGTGGGAACCACCATGCCGGGAGCCACCGTCGCCATCCGAGATGGCCTGACCCTTCTCGGATCCGCCATCGCCGACGGTGCCGGCAACTGGGCCTTCACCACGCCCCGTCTTGCCGACGGCGGCCATAGCCTCACCGCCATCGCCACCGATGTCTTCGGCAGCACGAGCCCGCCATCGTCCGCCTACGCCTTCATCATCGACACGGTGGCTCCGGCTGCGGCCACCATCACGTCCGTTTCCGACAACGTCGGCACCGTCACGGGCAACGTGCCAAACGGCGGCCGTACGGATGACACGACGCTCCGGATCGCCGGCACCGCCGAGCCGGGAAGCCAGGTCACCATCCGCAGCGGCAACGCCGTGCTGCGGCGGGTGTTCGCCAACAGCTCGGGCAGTTGGGCCATGGTGACCGATCCGCTCGCCGTGCGGCTCCATAACCTGAATGTCTTCGCCAGGGATGCGGCGGGCAACAACGGCTCAGCCTCTCCCAACCACACCGTCACCATCGACCTCACGGCACCCACCATCCTCTCCCTGGGCACCACGAGCGCTGCGGGGGTTTTCGTGCCGGGAGAGACGATCGATCTCTTCGCCAATACCTCCGAGCGGATGCGGGCGGGCAGTGCGATCGACGTCACCATGAACACGGGCGCCGTCGTCAGGCTTTCCACTGCCACCGAAAGCTCCCGGCTCACGGGAACCTACCGTGTCACGGGAGGTGCATCGGCGAGCCCGCTCTCGATCGTCGCGGTAACGCACGTCTCCCCGATTGCCTCCGACGTCGCCGGCAACCCGGTCGCGAGCCTGCCAGCGGTTCCCGTCGTGCTCACCGGCATCAGCGTCGACGCCACCCTCAGGGCATTCGCCGTGGGATTCGCCACCGATCCTGCGCTTGCCCCGTCGAGGACCGCCGCCGTCACGTCGATTCCGATCGTCTTTACCACCGAGGTCAGCGGTGTTTCCCTCGCCGACTTCAAGCTCTTCTACAACGAGCGGGAGAGCATCTCCCTGCACACTGCCACGATCACCGGCAGCGGCCGCAACTACACCCTCACCCTCCCCCCCAACCTCACCAACCGGATCGGCCTGTATCGCCTCATCATCGGGCCTTCACTGGGCATCGTGGCGATCGATGGTGGTGCGTCTCTCTCGGTGGCCTCGACCTTCTACTGGCGGCGGGTCTGACGATCCCCCAGTTCCCCCAGTCTTCCTGACGCGAACCGCCGGAAGAACCCTCCCGCCGGGCGACCGACACGACCGATTCAACCGGTCGGATCGGTAGTCTCGACGGAGAACGCACGATGCGATGCGGGGGAATCAGGTCGTTGGGGGCCGCGTGGATCCTTGCGGCGGGAGCGGTCTTGCTTGGGCAGGGCGGGATCGCCCAGGGCCAGGTGGTCATCTCGGACCGGGCCGTCGGCGAGCCGACGGACTCTTCCGACGAGGTTGCCGTGCCCTCTGAGTCCGAAGCGGACGCGGCCCCGGAGACGCTCGCGGAACAGCCCGCCCTCTTCGATCCCACGCCCGTCCACGGACGCTCCTGCAGTTGCAACGCCTGCTGCAAGGTCCAGTGCAAGGATCCGCCGGGCCTGCTCCAGGTCTGCCGCGAGGCCACCAACGCCCGGTGGACGGCTCGGCTCGACGCGTTGCTCCTCTGGCGGAACGCGCCGCGCGAGCGGCCGATCTTTTCCGAGTGGGACCCGGTCACGGATACCGTGGGCGACACGGCCATGGACGCCCATGACCTCAACAGCACGATGGGCGCGGGCCCGCGGATCTCGCTCTTCCGCACCGACTGCCACGGCCACACCGCGGAGTTCACCTACTTCCAGGCCTTCAACTTCCTCGCCGAGGAGGCGACCGTTCCGTCGGACGGCGGCTATACGATCGGCCCCAAGGGAATCTACGGAAACGACTGGGCCGATCTCGACACCGGCACGGCCCGTCTCACGAGCGGCATCCAGAGCTTCGAGATCAACGACCGGCATTGCCTCACCCGCAACATCTCGCTCCTCGGCGGCTTCCGCTGGGTCGAGTGGCGAGAGTCGGCCTCGATCCTCGACATGTACCGTAATGGGGGTGGCGTCACCATCGAACGCGACCTCTACGACACGAGCACGATGAACAGTCTCTACGGCTACCAGATCGGCTTCGACGCCCGGATGTTCGACCGCGGCTGGCTGCGGCTCGACGCGGTGATGAAGGGCGGGGCCTACTACAACGTCGCCACCCAGCAGTCGAGCTACCGCAATGGACCAGTCGACGGGCCGGCCGGCCTCATCGGGCGAACCCGCCAGGACTCCGGCACCGCCGCCTTCGTCGGCGAACTCGGGTTCATGGGCACGATCCCGCTCACCGACCACTTCGAGTTCACGTTCGGCTACCTCGGCCTCTGGCTCGAGAGCCTCGCCCAGCCGACGAACCAGTTCCGCAGCCAGCGGATCGTGCCCGACGAGCCCTCTCGCGGAAACCTCGACATGACCGGCGGCACCGTGCTCCAGGGCGTCACGCTCGGCTTCAACGCGAAGTGGTGAAGTGGTAGTGTCCGCCCGGGCCGCTCGCGGCCCGCTCAGCCAGCCGACCCGACGACCTCGCAGCCTGCGGCCGTCTTCCGCGAGAAGCGGATATCGAGGGTCCGCAGGAACGTGTGGAGGCCGGCGTCCTGGATCGGAAGGATGTGGGCCGGGTGGCCCGACTCGTTGTGGTGGCTGTGCCAGAGGCCCGGTGGCGTGACGAACGCCGAGTGGGGCTTCCAGTCGAACCGCTTCGGCTTGTCGATCGCGCCCGAGGCGTCGAGCTTCTCCCCGACGAGCGTGTAGCAGCCCGGCTTCGCGTCCACGACGAGGTCGACCGCGACCGACTGGTGCCGGTGCGGCGACTGCAGGGCGTTCACCGGCAGGAGGCCGAACATCGCCCAGACGACGTGGGTGATCGTGAGCGTCTGCGGGAAGACGCGGTTGCCGAGCAGCACGCTGATCCGGTTGGCCGTCGCGCTCGACGGGTCGTGGGCCACGGCGTCGAGGGCCCGCCGGATCTGCTCCCGCGGATAAAGCGTCGGCGAAAACCTCGGCCGCGACGCCGTCGCGCCGAGATAGTGGATCAGCGGGCCGTCGTGCACCCAGTAGATCGCGGCATCCTCGCCGGCGACGTGGGTCGCCCGGCAGCCGGCCGGCAGGGTGAAGAGGTCGCCGGCCTGCCAGGGCAACTCGTCGGACGGATACCCGCCGGAGCCGATCGTGTCGACGAGCTGCGACGTGCCGGCACCCCGCATGACGAAGAAGAGCTGGCTCGTCGCGTCGGCCTCGGTGACGATCGCATCCCCGGGCCGCACGTGCATGAAGCTGGCAAGCAGCCCCGGCGTCGTGGCCGGACAGGTCGTGGCGATCGCCTGAGAGTTGTCGAGCGGCACGATCCGCGTGCCCCCCTGCTCGTGAAATTCCGCCCCCCACTGAATCGCGGGAATCGGGCCGATCGTGCCGTCGCCGACCGGATTCGATGCGTAGCGGTAGTCGTGGTAGCGGGCGGCCTCGGCGAGTTTCTCGGCCGGCGAATGGGAGTGGGCGGGCATGAGCATGGCAGGGCACCTCGGTGGCTGGACGGGACGGGTGAATTGTATCCTTTCAGCAAGCGCCATGGCCCCGACCTCGTCACAACCCCGCATCGTCTCGCTCCTGCCGGCCACGACGGAGATCGCCTGCGCCCTCGGCCTCGGTGGACAACTCGTCGGCCGCTCGCACGAGTGCGATTTCCCGCCGGAGGTGCTCTCGCTGCCGCCGCTCACCGCCCCCCGTATCGACGCCTCGGGCTCGAGCCGGGCGATCCACGAGTCGGTCGGCAGGAACCGGCAAGCCGACGGCGGCCCGCAGCCGCTCTTCTCCCTCGACGCCGCTCGGCTCGAAGCGCTCGCCCCCGAACTCATCCTCACGCAGGCGGCCTGCGACGTCTGCGCGGTGTCCGCCGACGAGGTCCGCATGGCCGCGGCGAGGCTGACCAGGCCGCCCCGCGTCATCGCGGTCAATCCCTCGACGCTCGAGGGCGTCATCGACGACCTGATCCTGGTCGGCCGCGAGACCGGCACGCTCGCGAAGGCCCGGGAGGTCGTCGCGCGATTGCGGGCCCGCGTGGCCTCGATCGCCTGCCGCATCCGCACGTTCCCGGAGCGGCCCCGCGTGGCCGTGATCGAGTGGCTCGATCCGCCGATGGCCGCCGGCAACTGGGTTCCGGAGATGGTGAAGCTCGCCGGGGGCATCGACGTGCTCGGTCGGGCGGGCGAGCACTCGCACTGGATTTCCTGGGAGGACGTCGCCGCCGCCGATCCCGACGTCGTCGTGCTCGTGCCGTGCGGGTTCACGCTCGACCGCGTGATCGCCGAGGCGTCTTCACCGGCGGTCCGCGAACGGCTCGCGACGCTCCGCGCCGCCAGCGTGGGGCGGGTCGTCGCGGTCGACGGCCATCACCTCTTCAACCGGCCCGGGCCGCGGCTCGTCGACTCGCTCGAGGCCCTCGCGGAAATCCTCCATCCCGGCCGCTTCCGCTTTCCGGCGGCGGCGGCATTCGTGAGCCCCGTGCCGGTGGCGAACCGGTGACTACTTGTAGTTCACCGGCTTGAGGCCCTTTTTCGCGCCGTTGAATCCGAACGGCGTGGGCGCATAGCTGCCGACCAGATCGACGGCCGACCGCTCCGGGATCGCGTTCTCAAGGCCGACCGCCCAGTAGCAGGCGTTCACGAGTACGCGCCGCATGCCTTCATTGGCCAGGTCGGTCGCCGCTCCCATCGTCGTCGTGAAGACGCGGCCAGACGGGCCTCCCTCGACCGAATAGCTCTTCACCCAGGCGACGGGCATCATCGGGTCGTTCTTCCCCCCGGAGACCGGAGCGGAGTCGGGCGTCATGGCGGAAAGCACCTGCCCGAGCACGAGCGGCTTCGAATCGCCAGGCAGCGGCATCCGGACGCCGTAGACGTCCGTGGGCCCCCAGATGTCTCCGTCGCGGATGCCCTTCAGGATCGGGTGGTCCTTCGCGGCCGGCGCGATGATCCCGCGGGTGCTCTCCTTGCCGTGGTTCCCATGGTGGCTGATCCACTTCTCGCCGAGGACGGCCCGGCCGAAGCCGTCGATCCATGCCTTCTTCTCCCCGGCATAGCCGTTGCCGTAGTGCGCGTAGGTGCGACCCTGGGGAATGTTGAACGCGTGCGTCGCCGTCCGCATGCCGACCACGGGCTTTCCCTTGCGGAGATAGTCGTCGATCTCCTTCATCTGCTCGTCAGGCAGGTTCCGGAACCTCGTCGCGATCACCATCAGCTCGGCGGCTCGCAGGGCCTCGAGCCCAGGAATGTTGTCGACCTTGTTAGGGCTGATCTCGCCCGTGGCCGGATCGATCGCGTAGAGCACCGTGCAGCGAAACCCGTGGTGCTTCGCGAGGATCTTCGCCAGCTGCGACAGGGCCTCCTCGCTGCGATACTCCTCGTCACCGCTGACGAGCACGACGTGCTTTCCCTTGCCAGGCCCCTCGCCCCCCTCCACGGCGAGCCAGCGGTCGTCGGCCCGCGTCGCCGATGTCGCGAACATGTGGAACCAGCAGGCGATGACGACGAGACACCTTTTCATGAACGCGCGCTCCGGATGAATTCCTCTCGAAACCCCTGCCCTGCATGGGTGGCAGACGCCGGCGGACCGGCTAAGCAAGGATACCTTTGACCACGTTGCCATGCACGTCGGTGAGCCGGAAGTCTCGGCCCTGGTAGGGGAAGGTGAGCCGCAGGTGGTCGACTCCCATGAGGTGCAGGATCGTGGCGTTGAGATCGTGCACGTGGACCTTCTGATCGGGCGTGACGATGTTGTAGGAGTAGTCGTCGGTCGCCCCGTACGTGAGGCCGCCCCTGATGCCGGCGCCGGCCAGAATCATCGTGAAACACCGCGGGTGGTGGTCGCGGCCGTAGTTCGTCGTCGTGAGCGCCCCCTGGGAATAGATCGTGCGGCCGAACTCCCCTCCCCAGATGACGAGCGTCTCGTCGAGGAGCCCGCGCTGCGCGAGATCGTCGAGGAGTGCGGCCGTGGCCTGGTCGGTGTCCTTCACCTGTCCCTTGATCGCGGAGGGAAGGCCGCCGTGGTGGTCCCATCCCATGTGGAAGCACTGCACGAACCGAACCCCCTTCTCGGAGAGCCGACGCGCGAGCAGGCAGTTGAAGGCGTAGCTGCCGGCGCGGTGCACGTCGGGACCGTACGACTCGAGCACGTGCTTCGGCTCGTCGCTGAAGTCGATGATCTCGGGCACGCTCGCCTGCATGCGGAAGGCCATCTCGTACTGGGCCGTTCGAGCCGCGATGTCGGGATCGCCCACGACCGCCGACCTCGCGGCGTTGAGCTTCGCGATCCGGTCGAGGGTGGACCGCCGCAAGTGTCGATCGACCCCCGCCGGATCGGCAAGGTAGAGCACCGGATCTCCCGTGTTTCGAAACCGCACGCCCTGGTGCTCCGTGGGCAGGAACCCCGCCCCCCAGAGCCGATCGTAGAGCGGCTGGTCGTCCTTGCGGCCCGAGCCGAAGCTCGTGAGCACGATGTAGGCGGGCAGGTCTGCGTTCTCGCTGCCCAGCCCGTAGCTCACCCACGACCCGATGCTCGGCCGGCCGGCAAGCTGATGGCCTGTCTGGAAGAACGTGATCGCCGGATCGTGGTTGATCTGCTCGGTGTACATCGAGCGGACCATGCACCAGCGGTCGGCGTGCCGGGCGATGTTCGGCACGAGTTCGCTGAACCACATGCCGCTCTCGCCGTGCTGCGAGAACTTGAACAGCGACGGCGCCACGGGAAAACTCTTCTGCTGGCTCGTCATCGTCGTCAGTCGCTGCCCCTGCCGGATCGACTCCGGCAAGTCCTCCCCCCGCCGTTTCTCCATCTCCGGTTTCGGGTCGAAGAGGTCCATCTGCGAGGGAGCGCCCGACTGAAACAGGTAGATCACCCGCTTCGCCTTCGGCGGGAAGTTGGGGAACGCGGGCCTGGCCCCCGTCGCGGTCGCCCCCCGCGCCGCCCCCTGATTCAGGAGGCCCGCGAGCGCGGCACAGCCGAGACCGCCGGCCGCACCGCCGAGGAACACTCGCCGGTTCAATACGTCTTGGAAGGCAACAAGGGGACGCCGCTCTTTTTCACTCATGTTCACTCGCGCATCACGAATTCGTCGAGGTTGATGATCACGTTGGCGGCGAGCGAGTAGGCGGCGAATTCCGCCGACGACAGCTCGTCGGGCTTCCCGACGAGGCCCACCCTCGCATACTTTTCCGCGCGTTCCGGCTCGGCCGTGAACGTCTGCAGGTCGGTCTCGAAGCCGGCGACGAGTGGTCCGAGTTCGTCGGCTGTCGGCTTCCGGCCGATCGCCAGCCGGAACCCGTGGGCGATGCGGTCTGCCGGCGTCGCCCCGCCCTCGGCGATCATCCGCTTCGCGAGGCCGTGCGACGCCTCCACGAACGTCGGTTCGTTCAGGAGCGCGAGCGACTGCAGCGGCGTGTTCGTCCGCGACCGCTTCACCGTGCAGGTCTCCCGGTTGGGAGCGTCGAAGAGCAGCATCGTCGGCGGCGCGGCGGTCCGCTTCCAGATCGTGTACATCGTCCGGCGATACCGGCCCGCTCCGACATCGGGCTTGTAGCCGCGGAGGTCGCCGTACTTGCTCGTCTCGTCCCAGACCCCGTCGGGCATCCACGGCCGCACGCTCGGACCTCCGACCGTCGGTACCAAGAGCCCGGAGGCGGCGAGCGCCGCGTCGCGGACGATCTCGCCCGGCAGCCTGATCCTGGGGGCGCGGGCGAGCAGCCGATTCGCCGGGTCTCTGGCGAGCTTCTCCGGCGTCACCGTCGCAGTTTGCCGGTAGACGGCGCTCGTCACGACGAGCTTCACGAACCGCTTCATGTCCCAGCCGGTCTCCATGAACTCCGACGCGAGCCAGTCGAGCAACTCGGGATGGCTCGGGTACTCCGCCTGGCTACCGAGGTTCTCGGTCGTCTTCGAGAGCCCGGTGCCGAAGAACCGCTCCCACATCCGGTTCACCCAGACCCGCGACGTGAGCGGGTGGTCCCTCGACACGAGCCACTTCGCGAGCGCGAGGCGGTCGGCCTTCGTCCCGTCGGGCAGCTTCGGCAGGAACGCCGGCAATCCCGGCTCGACCTTCTCCCCCCGCTTGTCGTACTCGCCCCGGATGAGCACGAAGGACTCCCGCGGAGAGCCCTCCTGCATGACCATCACGCTCGGCAGGGAGGCCTTGAACGACGCCACACTCTTCACCGCCGCATCTCTCGCCGCCTCGGCCCGACGGATCGGCCCGTCGACGTTCTCCCGGTAGAACTTCGCGATCGCGGCCTTCTGCGCGGGCGAACGACCGGCGGCCTCGACGGCGATCGCATCCTTGACGGCCGGTGGCAGCTTCGAACCCTCGACGCCGAGCAGGCCCGGATCGTCGCCCGAAAACGCGAGGCGAAACCGGCCGATCGTGTGGCCGTCGAAGGCTTCCTGTCGGATGCGGATGACGAGCCGAGAGTTCTCCGGCAGCGTCACGGCCTTCCGCGGAAACACCGCGATCCGCCGCGGCTCTCGCTTCGCGTTGTCGTTGCCGTCGATCGCCCAGCCTTTTCCCTTCTCCCCCGCGAGCTGCAGCACGCTCGAGGCGGGCCAGCCGTCCTGCTCGTAGCTCGCCTCTGCCCGGAGGAGCTCCAGCGGAATGACCTTCGCGTCGCCCGGCGGCTCGATCTCGGCCTCGATCTTCGTGACGACGATGTTGCCGTTGCCCCCGCGGCTGAAGCCGCCGGCGCCGGCAAGGCTCGGATCGGGGAGCACCTCCAGCCGGATGCCGCCCAGCGCGTCGGCCGGCACGAGCGTCTCGAACTCGTAGGTGTCCTTCGGCGGCAGCTTCCCCTCGACGAACCAGGAGCCGTCTTCGCTCCGGCGAAAACCCGCGCCGCCGGCGCTCCGCAGTTCGAGCGGTTCGAACGGCTCCCAGGCCTTCTGCGGCGCCGCGAGCGCCGGTCGGATCGACTCCTCCCAGGTCGCCACGAGCGTGTCGATGGCGGCCACCTCTTCCTTCACGGCGGCCTCCGCGTCTTCCGCGACCCTCTCCAGTCGGGCAAGCTCCTGCACCTGCTCTCGCGACGGGAGCAGGTGCACCGGATCGACGTTGCCGCCGCCGCGATGTGCATCCCCCTGGTTCGTGCCGGTCTCCGGAACGTTGTTGAAGACGGCGAAGAGCGAATAGAACTCCTTCTGCGTGATCGGGTCGTACTTGTGGTCGTGACAGCGGGCGCAGCCGACCGACAGCCCGAGCCACGTCTGCCCGGTGGTTTCCACGCGGTCGATCACCGTCTCCACCCGCCACTCCTCGGCGATGATGCCCCCCTCACCGTTGAGCCGGTGGTTGCGGTTGAAGCCGGTGGCCACGATCTGGTCGCGGGTCGGCTTCTCGAGCATGTCGCCGGCGAGCTGGTGAATCGTGAACCGGTCGAACGGCATGTTGCCGTTGTAGGCCTCGATGACCCAGTCGCGCCACGGCCAGTTCTGCCGGCTCGAGTCGGTCTGGTAGCCACTGGAGTCGGCATACCTCGCCGCGTCCAGCCATTCGATCGCCATCCGCTCCCCGAAGTGCGGGCTCGCGAGCAGCCTGTCCACGTGCCGCTCGTAGGCTTCGGGCGAGACATCGGCGAGGAAGGCGTCCACGTCGGCCGGCACCGGCGGCAGGCCGGTGATGTCGAGTGCGAGCCGGCGGGCGAGCGTCACCTTGTCGGCCTCCGGATTCGGCCGCAGGCCCGCCTCTTCGAGCCGCGCGAGGATGAAGCGGTCGATCAGCGTCCTCGGCCATGCCGAGTCCTTCACGTCCGGCGTTTTCGGCCTCTCCACCCGCTCGAATGCGAAGTGGCCTCGGTACTCCGCCCCCTCCGCGATCCACCGCTTCAGGAGATCGGCCTCCGCGGGTGTGATCGGCTTGCCGAGCCGCGGCGGCGGCATGACGACGTCAGGGTCGGTGCTCGTAACCCGCGCGATCGCCTCGCTCTTCTCGGCCACCCCCGGCACGATCGCGACCGCCCCGCTCTCCAGCGCCGCGATCGCCGCGTCGCGGAGATCGAGTCGCAGGCCGGCCTGCCGGTCCTCTTTGTCCGGGCCGTGGCAGGCGAAACAGCGGTCCGAGAGGATCGGCCGGATGTCGCGGTTGAAATCGATTCGGCCGTCGGCGAGGGCCGTCGCCGTTGCGGAAAGCCAGACGACGGCGCACGGCAGCGACCGCCGGAGACGTCCGGGAGGGGCGATCGAGTGTTTCACGATTCATCCTCTCTCGAGGCTGCTCGAAACACCCGCTTCGCCATCCTGTCGGCCCTCGAGGCACGGTGCGGATGCGGACCCGATGGGTCGATCGGCGGGTCGACGACAATTCATTTACTATTGTGGCATCGGTCGCCCATGGAAGCCAGCCTGGCTTACGGGAGGCCTCTCCGCCAAACCCGCCGGAGGCTCTGTCCAGATGCTCGTCCCGCTACCCCGCCCACGCAGTCCTTTTTTCCGCCGACCGTCGGCCCCTCTGGCGATCCTCGCACTGGCGGCCGCGGCGGTGATCGCCTCTCATCCCCGGTCCTCGGCCGACGAGCCGACGCCACGGAAGCAGCTCGTTCTTCCGGGGGAAGTCTTCACGGCCGGTGGGCACACGGCCTTCCTCTTCACACCTGCCGCCGACGCGAGGCCCGCGGCCGCAAAGCCATGGCTGCTCTACGCGCCGACGCTGCCCGACTACCCAGACAAGACGGAGCAATGGATGCACGAGCAGTTCACGAAGGCCGGCGTCGCGGTGGCGGGCGTCGACACCGGGGAATCGTACGGCAGCCCAAAGGGCGTCGCGGCTGCCGAAGCCCTTCACGCGGAGATGGTGCGTCGAGGCTACTCGAAGAAGCCTGCTCTCCTCGGCCGCAGCCGCGGCGGACTCTGGGCAAGCGCATGGGCGATCGCGCATCCCGAACTGACGGCCGGCGTCGGAGGCATCTACCCTGTTTACGACTGGCGGATCTACCCGGGAGTCGCGAAGGCTGCTCCGGCCTACGGCCTCACCGCCGAAGAACTCGCCGCGAAGGCGGCCGACCTCTGCCCGATCGAGCGGATCGACGTCGCCGCGGCTGCGGGCGTGCCTTTCTGCATCGTCCATGGCGACCAAGACACGCTCGTGCCGATCGAGCCGAATTCATCGCGATTGAAGAGCCGCTACGAGGCAGCCGGCAAGGGGGATCTCGTGAAGCTCATGGTCGCCGAGGGGCAAGGACACACCTTCTGGGAGGGTTTCTTCCACTGCCAGGAACTCGTCGACTTCCTCGTCGCCCGCGCGAAGGCCGGCGCGGCGGAATGAAGGCACACGCAGCCCCTTTCCAGCCGGGGAGAGGGTGCCGAGAGTCGGGCGAGCATGCCTCGGGGGCCGGGATCTTCGGGTTTTCGACCAAGTTGGTTCCGGGGAATCCCGAGGATATCACTGTGGCATGCCCTTCGACCCGCAGTTTCCGCAGTTTCCACGCCTGCCGACGATCCGCCCGGAGCGGCACGTGCCGGCGGTACTCGTCGGGGCCGTAGCGCTGCTGCTTCTGGCGTCGCTCGTGCGATGCTTCTACACGGTCGGCCCCGAGAGCGTCGGCGTGGTGCAGCGGTTCGGGCGGTATCTCCGGACGGTCGAGCCCGGTCTGCGGTTTCGCCTGCCCTTCGGCATCGACCGCGTCACGATCGTGCCGGTGAAGCGGCAGTTGAAGCTCGAGTTCGGCTTCGGCACGCCCGGCTCGAGCAACCCCGACCAGACGTCGAACGAGCAGGATCGCGAGAGCGACATGGTGACCGGTGACCTCAACGCCGCGCACGTCGAGTGGGTCGTGCAGTACGAGATCCACGATCCTGCGGCCTACCTCTTCAACCTCCGCGAGCCGGGGCCGACGCTCCGCGACCTCTCGGAGAGCGTGCTGCGGGAGGTGGTCGGGGACCGAACGGTCGACGAGGTGCTCACGATCGGCCGCCAGGGAATCGAGAACGAGGCGATCGAGCGGCTCTCGTCGCTCGTCGGCGACCTCGACATGGGGCTCCGCGTGCAGCAGGTGCAGCTGAAGAACGTCCATCCGCCGGCGGCCGTGCAGCACTCCTTCGAGGAGGTCAACCGCGCCCAGCAGGAACGCGAGCAGCGGATCAACCAGGCCAACGGCGAATACAACAAGGTCGTCCCGCGGGCCCGTGGTGACGCCCAGCGCCGCCTGAGCGAGGCGGAAGGCTACGCCGTGAAGCGGGTGAACGAGGCCGAGGGAGACGTGGCCCGTTTCCGCGCGATGCTCGAGCAGTACGACAAGGCGCCCGAGGTCACCCGCCAGCGGCTCTACCTCGAGACGCTCTCCGACGTGATCCCGAGGCTCGGCGGCAAGATCGTCCTCGACGAGGACGCGAAGCAACTCCTGCCGCTCCTGAATCTCCAGCCCCCCCGGCCCGTGAAATGACCGAACGCGTCGATCACCTTCTGCGAACTCTCCTTTCGCCGATCGGCGGCTTCGCCGCCGTCCTGCTCGCGGTCGTTCTTTACGCCTCCGCCTACACGGTGGACGAGGCCGAGCAGGTCGTGATCACGCAGTTCGGCCGGCCCGTGGGCAGCCCGATCAATGCCCCGGAGTCCGACGGCCGCTCAGGCCTCCACTTCAAGCTGCCGGGCATCCAGACGGTGAACCGCTTCGACAAGCGGATCCTCGAATGGGACGGGCCGCCGAGCGAGATGACGACCCGCGACAAGCTCTACGTCGTCGTCGATACCTTCGCCCGGTGGCGGATCGCCGACCCACTGCGGTATTTCCAGAGCCTCCGCGACGAGCGGAGCGCCCTCTCCCGGCTCGACGACATCATCGGCAGCGAGACGCGGAACGTCGTCGCCCGCCACGACCTCATCGAGCTCGTCCGCTCCGACAAGGATCGCACCCCCGAGAAGGACGTCGCGCTCGCCGAGGCCGGCGCCGCGGTGAACGTGCTGCCGCCGATCCGGTTCGGCCGGCTCGAGCTCGAGAAGGAGATCCTCGAGGCCGCCGCGCCGAAGGTGGGCATCTGGGGGATCGAACTGCTCGACGTCCGCGTGAAGCGGCTCAACTACAAGCGGGGCGTCATCGAGAAGATCTACGAACGCATGATCTCGGAGCGGCTGCAGATCGCGGAGCGGTTTCGCTCCGAGGGTGCCGGCGAGGCCGCGAAGATCGACGGTCGCCGGGAGCGGGATCTGCGGCAGATCGAGTCGGACGCCTACCGAAAGGTGGAGGAGATCATGGGGCAGGCCGACGCCAAGGCCTCCGGTATCTACGCCAAGGCCTATACGGCCAGCCCGCGGGCCGCCGAGTTCTACCGGTTCACGAAGACGCTCGACACCTACCGCAAGACGCTCGACGGCGGCACGACGCTCATCCTGACGACCGACAGCGACCTCTTCCGCCTGCTCAAGAAGGCGGAGGCCGAACCAGCCGCCCCGTGAGCCGCCGCGACGCGGGGCGTCGCCTGGCTTTCGGCACGTGGTTTGCGTTTCCTTCTCCCGTCCGGCGGAATTCGCCCGTGAATGCGGGGAATCCGCCGGGTTGGCGTTCGATTTTGCAAAGCCGCGCGGCATTCTGAGGCGGCGTTGCGATGCCGGTTGCAGGAGCGATCCCATGACGAGGAAGACCTTTCCCGAGGCTCTTCAGGTGGAGCGGTGCGAGCCGCGACGGCTCTGCGCGGCCGACTCGACCGGCCACATGCGGATCGGCATGAACCTCGAGCGGGTCGCCGACTGGTCCCCGGCCTGGACGTTCAGCGACGCCTTCCAGTCGTCGCGTCCTTGGATCGCGCATGCCGTGAACGTGGCCGATCCCTGGCAGACGATCTGGGACGTCGGCGCAACCAGGCCGATCCAGGTGGACGATAGCGGCGTTCCCGTCGCGCTCCAGACCTTCACCCAGAATGGCCAGACCTACCGGCAGGCCGCCGGCACGCTCATGTTTCGCGAGCTCGGCGGGGCCTACCCGGCGGGCACCTACCGGGCCGAGTGGCGTGGCACGGGGCAGGTGAGCTTCGGGTTCGACGCGCGCGAGGTGTCGCGGGGCACGCTTCCCGACGGGCGGTCGTTCGCGGAGCTGGCCGTGACGCCGACCGACGGCGGCATCCACCTCCAGATCGATGCAACGAGCCCCACCGACCCGGTCCGCGACATCCACGTCTGGATGCCCGACTACGGCGGGCAGTCGTTCGCGGGGCAGGTGTGGCAGCCGAACGCCGCGTTCTCCCCCTTCCACCCGCTCTTCCACGAGCGGCTCGCCCCGTTCGGCGTGCTGCGATTCATGGGAGTGCAGGAGACCAATTCCTCCGACATCCGCACCTGGGCCGACCGCCGCGAGACGTCCGACATCCGACAGGCCTCCGAGTCGGGACCGCCGCCGACACCTTCGCCCGTCAACGGAATGGCGCTCGAGTACATGGTGCGGCTCGCCAACGACCTCGACGCCGACCCGTGGTTCAACATGCCCCACATGGCGGACGACGACTTCGTGCGGAACTTCGCGACCGCCGTGAAGGCTTCGCTCGAGCCGGGCCGCAAGGTCTACGTGGAGTGGTCGAACGAGATCTGGAACTTTGCCTATGGGTTCGAGGCGTCGCAGTGGGTGGTCGATCAGGTGAGCCGGCCGGAATACGCGGGGCTCGACAACTGGCAGGTGGCGGGCCGCGAGGCAAAGCGGGATCTCGACATCTGGGCCGACGTGTTCCGCGACGAGCCGCAGCGGCTCGTGCGGGTCGCCGCCGGCTGGGCCGCCAACGACTGGGTCACCAATCGTGTCGTCGAGAGCATGGCCGGCGCGTTCGACGCGATCGCTATCGCCCCCTACTTCAGCCCGTCGGATGCGCAGCGTGACACCTACACCTCGGCCACCACGGTCGAAAAGGTGCTCGCCGACTCGCGGACGGGTATTACCGAGGCGGTCGGCTGGACGTCGAACCACAAGCGGCTCGCCGAAGAGTGGACGCAGGCGCTCGGCCGCCCGATCCAGCTGGTCGCCTACGAGGGAGGGCCGCACCTCGACGGCCGCAGCGCCCCCTACCAGGATGTCTTCTACGCGGCCGGCAACGACCCACGGATGGGCGACCTCTACCGCGAGTATCTCCGCGGGCTCGACGCCGCCGGCATGAGCCTCTACTGCGACTTCCAGTTCACGAACCTCCCCGGGGCGTCGAGCTGGGGCGACTTCGCGAAGCTCCACCGGATGGACCAGCCGCTCGAGACGGCCCACCGTTACCGAGCGGTCCTCGACGCCGCGACCGGGGCGCTCTGGGGCAGCCCAACGACTCCGCAGCCGCCGACGCCTCCGCAGCCCCCTTCACCGCCCCCAGCGCTGCCGACCGTGAGCATCGCCTCCGCCGAGATTCTCGAGCGAAACAGGGGCGTGCGGCGGCTTGCCTTCACGATCACGCTCTCGACGCCGGCCACGACGAGGACCACCGTGCAGTGGGCGACCGCCGATGGCTCGGCGACCGCCGGAAGCGACTATCAGGCCGCCGGCGGCGCGCTCGTCATTCCCATGGGACAGACGATCCGAAAGGTCCGCGTGCTCGTGAACGGGGACCGTCTTTCCGAGGGCAACGAGACCTTCAGGGTGGTCCTCTCATCGGCGACGGGTGCGACTATCTCGACGACCGGGGGAACCGCGACCGGCACGATCCTCGACGACGATCCGACGGCCGTGCTCGCCCTTGCCGCGACCATCGGAGAAGACTCCCGGAAACCGGTCCGTAGCCGTGCAGCGCATCTGTCCTCTCGCAGGTAGGCCGAAATTCCCGTCGCAGAACGTCGCCAGCCGGGCCGCTTGAACCCGCGCCGCCGATCCGAAAGAGTTTCTCCGCGAGGAACCGCGATCGGCATGCCAGGCAGGGGAATTCGCCTGACCTACACCCCACCGGGAGACCACGCCATGACGCTGGCAGCGGAGAAAGAGATGACCCACCTCGGCGAGACCTGCGGCTGCGCCGACCACGACCACGACCTCGTGCACGAACTGGGTCGACGGCTCGACGCCCTCTGGCGGTATGACCAATACATCGCCAATGCCGAGTGGCGGGACGAGATCGCCCAGTTCTGGCGTGACGCCAAGGCCCAGGAGCAGCAGGCGATCCAGCGGCTGAAGCAGCTGATCAAGCAGGAAGTCCGCAACGACTGCTTCTGACAGCGTGCCGGACGATCAGAATATCACCATCAACTGCGTCTGGATGGCGGTGCCGGTGTAGCCGGCGCGGTAGGGGTAGAGGAAGTTCTGCGCCGGGTTGCGGTTCATGTAGAGCCCCTCGACCGTGAGCCGCGCCTGTCTCGACTTCTTGAGATACCAGTTGAGGCCGCCGCCGTACTCCTGCCCCGTGCCGTAGGGACCGGTGACGACGCTTGACCGGGCGTAGGCCTCGTAGGTCCGCGGCACGAAGCACCAGGAGAGATAGCCCATGCCGCCGTGATCGAACATGCTCGACCGGTCGAACGTCCCCTCCCCCCTGAAGTTGTCGAGCATCCGGAAGTAGTACTCGGCGGAGGCGCCGATGCCCCGCCATTTCCAGGCGGCATCGACCGTGGCGAGCCGGTAGACGAACTGCTCGACGGTGCTGTCGGGCCCGAGGGCGCCGTCCGCGGTGATCGGCGTGCCGTTCGAGAGCCGGACGATCGTGTCTTCCGGGTTGTTGCCGGGGATCGGCAGGGCATTGGTGAGGGCGTGGACGCCGCTGCAGCCCACGCGGACGGCCGCACTCCTGCGGTGTTCCATGTCGGAGACACCGAGGCCGAAGGGGCCGAGCGGCTCCCACCAGGTGTTTCCGGCCCACGCCATCGACGTGCCGCGGCGGAGCACGCCGGTCGTGCCGCCATCGATCGCGTTCCAGACGCCGGCGACGTAGTGGACCGTGCCGCCACCGATCGTTCCCATCGCCTGCAAACCGGGGCTGAAGCCGGGTCGGAAGAAGGTGTTCGCCATGCTGCGGTCGATCCCCACCGTCCACGGCGTCATCTGCTGCCATTCGCGGGAGCCCGGGACGATCGTCATCCCGCCGCCGACGAGTGCCGCCTCGCTGAACTTCCAGCCGGTCATCCCGATCGGCACGACGCCCGAACGGATCCCGACGTTCGTCGTGCCGAAGAGGGCGAAGTTGTAGAGCAGCCGCTCGTCCACCACGTGTCCGTGAAATGACAGCAGGAAGCGGTTGATGTTGAGCGTGTTGATGTTGTTGACGGGCCTGCTGGCCGTCGCCCCGGTGGGGTACCACTCGGTCGCGTCGCGGGCGAACTCGAACCACCGCAGCTGCAGGTAGCCCCCGAGCGCCATGGAGAATGGATACTCCCCGCGCCGCGGGTCGGTCTTCAGGAAGACGAGTCCCTTCGGCGGCTCGATGTCGGTCGCCGGGATGTACCGCGGCCGCGGGATGCCGGCGAGCTTCGCCGCGACCGCCTGATCGACGAGCGTGCGGATCTCCTCCTCGGAGAGGCCTGCAGAGGCGGCCCCTTCGGCCTCCACGGTGTCCACCTCGAATGCCGTCGCGGTCGCCACGAACGCGTCGTCGCGATCGAGAACATCCGTCTCCCAGACATCCGCCTCGTCCGACTCGTACACTACCGGGTCGGCTCGCACCCAATTGCAACTCGCAACGGCGACGCACGCGGTGAGAAGGGCCGGCAATCCGCGGAAGTTTCTGGAAGCGCGCAGCATGGAGGCCGTCCCGCGGATTCGCCCACGACACCGACTCTTCTATCGGTGACGGCTGGCGCGATCCTGCAGACTTTCCCTATTGGGAAAGGCAGGCAATCCAGGGACTCTCGAGGGGCCGTCTCGGCTGACCTGCACCGGGAACGGTCTTCGCTCAGGCCTGGAAACGCTTGAGCGCCTCGAGCGCGGCGATCGCCCGATCCACCGACCCGAACTGCCCGGCGATCTTCTTGGCGACCAGGAGGTCGTCGACCGAGATCGTGCCCCGCCTGCCGCCGGCCGAACCCGCGAGTTCGCCGCGGGCCGTCCTCGCGCCGAGCCCCATCCGCTTGAGCACCATGCTCACCTGCGGGCTCGACACCGCGACACCCTGCTTCTTGAGCGCCGCCACGATCACGACCGGACGCGGCTTCTCTCCCTTTTGCTTCATCGCCGTCGCGAGCTTGCGTATCTCTTCCGACTTGTTGACGCCCTTCGCGGCGGACTTCGTTTCAGCCATTGTGATGTAACTGCTTTCGTACATGTGACAAACCTTCGCCGCCGGTGCGACTCTGATCGATGAACCTAACAGAACGAATCCTTGTTACAAGCCTCCCTGCGGGCGGGCTCGCCCCCACGCATCACGGCACTCCCGGCAGACAACTTGGACTCCATCCGTCGCGGAACCGTATAACTGCGTTCCGTCGGGCCCGTAGCTCAGTGGTTAGAGCAGGGGACTCATAATCCCTTGGTCGTGTGTTCGAATCACACCGGGCCTACTTCGATTCCGTTCCGTGTTTTCCAGCACGGGACGCTTCTCTGGGGGTGCGGCTTCGGCACCCCCGGAAGTGGCACTGTTAGCAAAACTGTTAGCAAACGGCCCCCCGAACACCCGCTGGACGGCCTCGAAAGCCGCCCACGCCGCCTCCGCCGTCCGCTGCGCGTCGGTGCCCACATAGAACCGCAGGGTCGTCTCGATCGACTCGTGCCGCATGAGCTCCATCAGCTGGGCGGGCATGAGCCGCGCAGCCCACCGCACGCCGAACGCGCGGCGAAAGTCGTGGGCCGAGGCGTACTTCACCTTCTCAGGGTCCTTCGGGTTCACGTACACCCGCACGCCCGCCGCCTTCCCGATCTTCGAGACGATCTTCGACACCTCCCAGTCGCGGTACCGCCCCTGGCGTCCTTCGAGCTGGAACACCGGCCCGGTCCTTGCCCCCTCGGGCGTCTCCAGGAGGAACAGAGCGAACTCCGGCGCGATCGGCAGCAGCCGGTCGGCGTTGCCTTTCTCCAACTCCCCGGGCACCTGGAGCATGGGGCGACCGTCCCGCGGAAACACTGGGAAGAT
The DNA here is from genome assembly GCA_044337015.1 of Pirellulales bacterium. Classification (GTDB taxonomy): domain Bacteria; phylum Planctomycetota; class Planctomycetia; order Pirellulales; family UBA1268; genus UBA4655. The sequence continues at coordinate 734 of JBIIOJ010000008.1, read as the reverse complement.
CTTCTCCGGCCGATCCCACCAGAGGTCGAGCGACTCGCCGAGCCGCAGCCCGCTCGACCACAGCCCGCGTAGGTAGTGCCGCCACGGCGAGGCCGCCGCCTCGCCTACCACGCCCGACACGGCGGCCACCATCCGCTCGAACTCCTCGGCGGTGATCGCCCTGCCCTTCATCGGCCGGCCCTTGCTCTTCTTGAGCCGGTGAATCTTCGGAAACGCCGGCCGAACCACGAGCAGCTTCTGGCGCACCGCCCAGTTCAGGGCGGCCTTCAGGTGGGCGAGGTACGCCGCGATCGTCGTCTCCGCCACCTCGTCCTCTCGGAGCCGGACGACCAGGTGGGACAGCCTCGCCTCCGTCACGTCCCGAAGCCGGGTCGGGTTCAGCTCTTTCTCCACGCGGTCGAAGACGACGCGGATCTTCACGCCGGTCTGCTTCGCCAAGCCGGGTACAACCTCCCGCTCATACCGCTCGCGGAACTCCGCCCAGGCGAGTCGCGACGGAAGGCCGCCGGCTCCGGCCTGCAACTGCGACTCAAGTTCGGCGGCCAGCCGCTCCACCTGCTTCCGCTCACGGGCGAGGCCTGTGCGCTTGATGTTCGTGGTCTTCGTTCTCTTTCGCTGCGTGATCGGGTCGCTCCACTGGAGCTGGTAGTACGGCCTGTCGCCGAACTCGATCACGTACACCTTGATCTCGCCGTCGTCAGCCATGAACAACGTCTCCTTGCCGCCCGTGTCGG
>JBIIOJ010000083.1:0-11726 GCA_044337015.1 Pirellulales bacterium | reverse complement strand
GGCGGTCGAGGAGGACGACGACTGACCGGTCTTTCGGCCGGGAAGTGCCGGGATTTCCGGGGCGGCGCTCGACCTGCGGGCCGAGGCGGAGTATGCTCCCTCGCTCGTTCGAACCGACCTAGACCTCGTTTCCCCGGACTTCCGCCATGGCCAAGGCATCCCCCGAATCCGCCACCACCACCACCACCTCCTCCGCCAGCATGAAGGGCGCGGGCCACGAATATGCCGTCATCGTCGATGGCGGTCGCCAGTACACCGTGCAGGAAGGACAGGAGCTCGAGATCGACTTCCGTCACGTCCCAGCCGGAAGCGAAGTCGTGTTCGACGAGGTGCTCGCGGTGAGCCGCGCCGGCAAGCTCACGCTCGGGGCGCCGAAGGTGAAGGGCGCGACGGTGAAGGCGAAGGTGCTCGGCACCGAGCAGGGTGAAAAGATCTTCGTGCAGAAGTTTGCCCGCCGGAAGAATTATCGCCGTCGCACGGGCCACCGCTCGCTCCACACCCGCGTGAAGATCGCGAGCATTTCCGGCTGATCAAACGATCGGCATGCTCTGGCGTGCGGACCGCAGGCATCTCCGGCTGATGTTGGTTCAGCCGAGGATTCCGGCGAGCGGGCCGCCATGGATGCAGAGGGCGTCGACCTTCGCGGTGACGGCAGGATCCTCGACGACCGGCGGCGCGTGGTGCGGCTTGAGCCGGGCGTCGATCACGAGCGGTCCCTCGCAGCCCCAGTGCTTCTGGTGCACCCTCGCCGCGACGCCATGGACGTCGGCCGCAGGGTTCGACCGCGTGAACGTCGCCCAGAGAAAATTCTCGAGGCTCGCGGCCACGAAGTCGGAATCGTCCACGACCACGACGAGTGGCCACGACCGCAGCGGATGCGTGGGGCCGATCGCGTCGCAGAGCCGCTGGACGTCGGCCGACCAGGGGGAGGCGGCCGCCAGCGCGGCGAGCGACGTGCCAGCGGGGGCGGAGTCGTCGGAGGCGAGCGTCGGCGACGGCTCGATCCTCGGGCCCTCGATCGCGACGATGCCCGGCAGGCAGACTCGCGGATTCCGGAAGCCATCGGGGAGGGAGATGCCGCCCGGCAGTTCGGAGGCGAGCCCGCGGACCGCCGGTCCGCGGGCGGCGACCACGAGCTTCGAACCGGCGTTGAGGCCACTGCCGGAGTAGTCGAGCGTGTCGATCGTGGTTTCCGTGTGGAAGTGGCAGTCGCGCCGCCAATCGACCCGCATGAGCAGGTGAGTGAGGAACGGGCGGATGTCGTGGGCGTCGAGGCCCGGGGCGTCTTCCCCGGACACGATGAGGAGATACTTCGCGAGCGAGAGTTGGCCCTGGCCGAGGATCGCGGAGGCCTGCGTGAGCAACTCCGCCGGGCGGCTCGACCGCTGCCAGGGCAGGTACCGTTCGCTCCCGACGGCAAGCAGGAGCGGATGCACGCCCGAGGCGTCGACGGCATGCACACTTCGCACGCCCGGCAGCACCGTGGGAATGACCGGGCCGGTCAGTTCGTGCACGAGCCAGCCGAAGAGCGTGTCTTCCTGCGGCGGGCGGCCGACGACCGTCACCGGCCAGATAGCCCCCTCGCGGTGCCAGACCCGCTCGACCTGCATGACGGGAAAGTCGTGCCGCTTGGCGTAGTAGCCGAGGTGGTCTCCGAACGGGCCCTCCGGCTTCGTCGTTCCCGGCTGCACCGTGCCTTCGATCACGAAATCGGCGTCGGCGTAGATCGCCGGCCGATTCTTCCGCGCGATCATCGGGATGCGGTGGCCCGCGAGGGCCCCGGCGAAGAGAAGCTCGGAGAGCCCCTCGGGCAGCGGCATGACGGCGGCCACGGCCATCGCAGGAGAGCCGCCCACGAACACGTTCACCTTCAAGGGCTCGCCGCGGGCAAGCGACGCCGCATGGTGGACGCCGATGCCGCGATGCAGCTGGTAGTGGAGTCCGATCTCGCGGTCGGGCAGGTAGTCGTTGCCCGCGAGCTGCACGCGGTACATCCCGAGGTTCGAGTGCTTCGTGCCCGGCCGGTCGGGGTGTTCGGTGTAGACCGCCGGAAGCGTGACGAACGGGCCGCCGTCGCCGGGCCAGCCCGTCACCCTGGGCAGTTGCGAGATCGGGATCGAGCGGGCGAGCACCGGGCCCGAACGCACCCGCCTCGGCAGCATCGAGATCGCGTCGATCGGGCTTCGCCAGTACCGCCACGGCTTCTTCATCGCCTCGGCCGGGTCGATCTTGAGCTCCACGAGCCGCTTCACCCGGTCGAGCGTGCGGTGGAAGATCCGCTCGATCCGCTTTTGGGTGCCGTAGAGGTTCACGAGCACGGGAAAGGCCGTGCCCGCCGGCCGCGAGAAGAGCACCGCCGGCCCGCCTGAGCGAAACAGCCGCCTCTGGATTTCCGCAATTTCGAGATGCGGATCGACGGGATGATCGACGACCAAAAGCTCCCCCTCGCGGGCGAGCCGATCGACGCAGGAACGAAGCGAACGCATAAAAAGGTGCCAGCCACCAAATCTGGGTAAAATACCTTCGACGTTATAGGCATCTTGCCCGGATTTGGTGGCAGGCACCTTTTTTGAAAGGACGCACGTGGTACGGGTCACGACGACGTACGAGGGCAATCTCCGCTGCAAGGCGCAGCACGGGCCTTCCGGAGCGACGGTGCTCACGGACGCCCCGGTCGACAACCACGGCCGCGGCGAGAGCTTTTCGCCGACCGACCTCGTGGGCGTGGCCCTCGGGGCGTGCATGATGACGATCATCGGCATCGTCGCCGAGCGGCATGGTCTCGAACTTGTCGGCATGAAGGCCGACACCGTCAAGGAGATGAGCAAGGAACCGCCGCGGCGGATCGCCGCACTCCGCACGACGCTCACGATCCCGCTCTCGGCCGACCATCCGAAGCGACACTTGATCGAGCAGGCGGCACTCACCTGCCCCGTCCACAAGAGCCTCGCCGCCGGCATCGACGCCGCCGTCGACTTCGTCTGGACGGGCTGACCGCCCGCGAGACCGTCGTCATGGCCGACCTCTTCTCCGCGTCGCGTGCCGCCAACATCGCGAGGGCCGCGCCGCTCGCCGCGAGGATGCGGCCGCGTCGGCTCGCCGACTATGTCGGCCAGGAGAAGGTCGTCGGGAAGGGGATGCTCCTGCGGCGGCTCATCGAGGCCGACCGCCTCGGGTCGGTGATCCTCTACGGGCCTCCGGGCGTCGGCAAGACGACGCTCGCGGAGATCATCGCCACCGAGACGCGGCGGCGGTTCGTCGAGCTCTCGGCGACGTCGTCGGGCGTGAAGGAGCTCCGGGACGTGCTCGACTCAGCCCGGCGGCGGCTCGAGGACGACGGCCAGAAGACCTGCCTCTTCATCGACGAGATCCACCGCTTCAACAAGGCGCAGCAGGACGTGCTCCTGCCCGACGTCGAGAGCGGCGTGATCGCGCTGGTGGGGGCGACGACGCACAACCCCTTCTTCGCCCTCACGTCGGCGCTCGTCAGCCGCAGCCGCATCTTCGAGCTCGAGCCGCTCGGGGCGAAGGACGTGGCCGAGATCCTCAAGCGGGCCCTGGCCGACCGGGAGCATGGGTTCGGCGGGGAGCAGATCGACATGGATCCCGCCGCCCTGGAATTCCTCGTGGAAACCTCCGACGGCGACGCCCGGAGGGCGCTCGGCGGGCTCGAGGTGGGCGTGTTATCGACCGCGGAGCGGCCGCTGCGGTTCACGCTCGCGCTCGCCCGGGAGAGCGTGCAGCGGAAGGCCGTCGCCTACGACGCGGGCGACACTCACTACGACTGCGCAAGCGCGCTCATCAAGAGTATCCGCGGCAGCGACGCCGACGCCGGCCTCTACTGGCTCGCACGGATGCTCGAGGGAGGCGAGGATGTGCGGTTCCTCGCCCGCAGGCTCGTCATCCTTGCGAGCGAAGACATCGGCAACGCCGACCCGCGGGCCCTGATGCTGGCGGTGGCGGCGATGCAGGCGGTGGAGTTCGTGGGGCTCCCGGAATGCCAGCTCGCCCTCTCGCAGGCGGTGACGTACCTGGCGCTTGCGGCCAAGAGCAACGCCTGCACGACGGCGATCGCCGCGGCGCGATCCGATGTCCGCGAGCAGCGGATCATCCCGGTGCCCCGTCACCTCCAGGACAAGCACTACGCGGGCGCCAAGCGGCTCGGCCATGGCCAGGGATACGAGTACTCCCACGACGCCCCAGACGGCATCGCCGCACAGGATTACCTCGGCGTCGAGAAGCGGTATTACGAGCCGACCGACCGCGGCCACGAGCGGGAGCTCGCCGAACGCCTCGCCGAAATCCGCCGCCGTCTCGAAGACAGGTGAGGGGGTTCTCCGAACCCATCACGTTTGACCGTGAGGAGCTGCCTGTGCCCAGGAGCCGGCGGTGGGCACGAGCAGCCCCGAACCTCCAGAGCCACAAGCGCAAAAAAACTCCCGCGCGGGGCATCGTCCCCGCGCGGGAGTGGAGGGCTTCCGACATTCAGACCGGACGCCGGCTGGTCAGTTGCCGCTCGTCACGGCGACCGCGTCGGGCTTCGGCGCGGCCGGCTTGACGGCCGTGGCCGCCGCCGCGTCGAAACGCACGGTCTCGGTCTGGCCGCGGGTGAGCTTCACGACCTTCGTCTGCTCCATCGGGGATTCCTTGTCCGCGGTGACGATGCGGACGTCGTACTGGTAGGTCACCCCGTCCTTGAGACCCTTGGAGATGAACTGCCGGCTCGTGCCGGTCGCCGTCGTCTCCGAGCCGTTGATGAATACCTTCGCGTCCTTCGGCACGTCGACCACGAGCTTCGCCGTGTCGGCCGGAGCGGTGCGGACCACCTCGTTCACGACCACCGTCTCGTGATGCACGACGGCGTCATGATGATGGTCGTACACGACCGAGCCGCCGCTCGAACCGTGCGAGCCACTCGAACCGTGGGATCCGCCGTGGGAGCCGTGCGAGTAGCTGCCGCCACTCGAGCCACCGCTGGATCCGCCACTCGAGCCGTGCGAGCTGTTCGAGTAGCTGCCGCCCGACGAACCGCCGGAGGAGCCACCGCTCGAACCATGCGAGCCCCACGAACCGCCCGACGATCCACCCGACGAGCCACCTGACGAGCCCCACGAGCCGCCGCTCGATCCGTGGTGCCTTCTCCGCCAACCCGCCTCGGCATCCCAGCCAGCGCTCATGACCGCGACGCATGTCGCTGCCCCAATCAAACGAATCAAGGTTTTCTTCGTCATCGCTTTGAACCTCCGTGAACCCCGGGAAGATGGATGGAAGGATGCCCCAAACGATGGGGACCTTTTCCCGAAGGCCGGGAAGCTTAGGTCGTGCTTGCGGATTTCGGCAAGAGCGCGATATGAGGGAAATGCGAGTCCTTGGAGGGCAGGGGGGTTTTGGTCGCGGTCCGTCGGATATCGTGGAGGCGGGCTGTTGAGAACGAGTCGTTTCACCGTGGAAGTACGGGGGACATTTCGTGGCGGCGTCCGCAGCGAGTCGCGGCATCGCGACCCTGAGCCCTCTGAAAATGCTGGAGGGACCTAGAAAAACCGCCGAAAACGAGAGCTGATGGACTGTGTTAGACTCTCCGTCCAGACGGTGGCTGTAGCTCAGTTGGTTAGAGCATCGGTTTGTGGTACCGGGGGTCGCGGGTTCGAGTCCCGTCAGCCACCCTTCCTCACCACGCTTTTCAGATGATGCCGCGTGCCTCGAGGAGGCTCACGACGGCGTCGACGCAGCGGCCGATCGGCCACTCGTGCGTCGGCAGGACGAGGTCCGGCTTCGCCGGCGGCTCGTAGGGGGCCGAGACGCCCGGGAAATTCGCGATCTCGCCGGCGTCGGCCCGGCGGTAATTGCCATCCCGATCGCGATCGCGGCAGACCTCGAGCGGCGCCGCGGCGTGCACCACGACAAACCGCTCGCGGCCGACCCGCTCGGCGGCCTTCTGCCGCACCGCCTCGTCGGGGGCGACGAACGACGCGATGCAGAGGATGCCGGCATCGTTGAAGATCCGGGCGACTTCCACCGACCTGCGGAGATTCTCGCTCCGTTCGCCGGCCGAGAACCCGAGATCCCGGCTGATGCCCAGCCGCATGTTTTGCCCGTCGAGCACGACCACCGCGCGGCCCATGTCGAAGAGCCGCCGCTCGACCGCTCGGGCGATGGTCGTCTTGCCCGAGCCCGCGAGGCCCGTGATGAGGACGGTGGCCGGCTTCTGGCCGTAGCGGGCTTCCCGTTCGCCGGCCGTCACCTCGCTCGCGGACCCCTGCAGGCTTTCCGCGGAGGCGTCGCCCCAGTGGTCGGCCGAACCATCCTCCGGCTCGCGGTCGAGGATCATGCCCGCCCCGACCGTGCCGTTGGTGAGCCGGTCGATCACGATGAAGCCGCCGGTGGCACGGTTGCGGCGGTAGGCGTCGAAGCAGATCGGGGCGGAGAGCGTGATGGCGCAACGGCCGATCTCGTTGAGGGCGAGCGACGGGGCCGGCTGCCGATGGAGCGTGTTGACGTCAACCCGGTAACGGATCGTGCTCACCGCCCCGGGAACGACCTTGGTCGTCTGCTTGAAGAGGTACTGGCGGCCGGGCACGATCGGCTCGTCGGTCATCCAGACGAGCATCGCCTCGAACTTGTGGTCGACCTTCGGGGCGTTGCCCGGCCGCACGAGCATGTCGCCGCGGCTCGAGTCGATCTCGTCCTCGAGCGTGAGCGTGACCGACTGCGGGGCGAAGGCCTCCTCGAGCTCGCCGTCGAACGTCACGATCGACTTCACCCGGCTCTTCTTCCGGGACGGGAGCGACATGATCTCGTCCCCCTTGCGGATGATGCCGGAGGCGATCGTCCCGGAAAACCCGCGGAAATCGAGGTTCGGCCGCAGCACGTACTGCACCGGAAAACGGAAGTCCTCCATGTTGCGGTCGGAGCCGATGTAGACGGTCTCCAACAGTGGCATGAGGGGCGAACCGGTGTACCAGGGCATGTTGGGGCTGTGCGTGACGACGTTGTCCCCCTTGAGCGCCGAGATCGGCATGAAGTGGACGTCGGGCAGGTCGAGCCGGCTCGCGAAGTCGACGTAGTCGGCCTTGATCCGCTCGAAGACCTTCTCGTCGTAGCCGACGATGTCCATCTTGTTGACGGCGACGACGATGTGACGGATGCCGAGCAGCGACACGATGAAGCTGTGCCGCTTCGTCTGCGTGAGCACGCCGTGGCGGGCGTCCACGAGGATGATCGCGAGGTCGGCGGTGGAGGCGCCGGTCGCCATATTCCGCGTGTACTGCTCGTGGCCGGGCGTGTCGGCGATGATGAACTTTCGCCGGTCGGTCGAGAAGTAGCGATAGGCGACGTCGATCGTGATCCCCTGCTGGCGCTCGTCCTCGAGACCGTCGGTGAAGAGCGCGAGATCGACCTCCCCGCCGGTCGTGCCGTACCGCGACGAGTCCTTCGCGATCGCCGCGAGCTGGTCCTCGTAGATCATCTTCGACTCGTAGAAAAGCCGGCCGATGAGCGTGCTCTTCCCGTCGTCCACGCTCCCGCAGGTGATGAAGCGGAGCAGCTCCTTCCGCTCGTGCTGCGCGAGGTATTCGTCGATGTTCGAAGCGATCAGCGCCGATTGATGTGACATAGGGTCAGAAATACCCCTCCTTCTTCTTTTTCTCCATGGAGCCAGCCTCGTCGGAATCGATCAGGCGCCCCTGCCGTTCCGAGAACGTCGTGAGCAGCATCTCCTGGATGATCTCCGGCAGCGTCGTGGCGGCAGAATCGACGGCGCCGCTCAAGGGATAGCAGCCGAGCGTGCGGAATCGCACCCGCCGCATCTCCGGCTTCTCGCCGGGATTCAGCGGGAGCCGGTCGTCGTCCACCATGATCATCACGCCGTCCCGCCAGACGATCGGCCGATTCTCCGCGAAGTAGAGCGGAACGATCGGGATCTTCTCGAGGTGGATGTATTGCCAGACGTCGAGCTCCGTCCAGTTGGAGAGCGGGAAGACGCGGATGCTCTCCCCCTTCTTCACCTTCGTGTTGTAGAGGTTCCAGAGTTCCGGACGCTGGTTCTTCGGGTCCCACCGGTGAAACTCGTCTCGGAACGAAAACACCCGCTCCTTCGCGCGGCTCTTCTCCTCGTCACGCCTCGCCCCGCCGAAGGCTGCGTCGAACCGGTACTTGTCGAGCGCCTGCCGCAGGGCCTGCGTCTTCATGACGTCGGTGTGGACCTTGCTGCCGTGCGTGATCGGGTTGATGCCCGCCGCCCGGCCCTCCTCGTTGACGTGCACGATCAGCTTGAAGCCGAGCTCCTTGGCGACGTACTCGTCGCGGAGCCGGTACATCTCCTGGAACTTCCAGGTCGTGTCGATGTGCATCAGCGGGAAGGGGGGCTTGGCCGGATGGAAGGCCTTTTCGGCCAGGCGGACCATCACCGCCGAGTCCTTCCCGATCGAATAGAGCATCACCGGGTTTTCGAACTCGGCGGCCACCTCCCGGATGATCTGGATGCTCTCGGCCTCGAGCTGTTTCAGGTGGGTCAGGCTGTAACTGTGGGATGCGGCGGCCATGCGGCGATCGTCTCGGTTCCTCGGGGAAACAGATGAATCTCTTATGTAAGCCATCGCGTGGAGTTGCGACAACTCGGCGTCCATGCGGTTCCCAACCGCGTCGCGCCGCGTTGTCCGCCGGGATCGGCGACTTGCACACCGGTTTCCTCCGGTATTACGCTTCTGTAAGACGGTTTTCCTTCACGGCCCCAATCGATTCCCTCCGTCGCTCCGTCTCCCCCCTCCCCGGAGTCCTGCCATGCCTGCCCGCCGCCCGTCCCGTGGTTCCATCGGCCGCCGCGACTTTCTCGGAGCGTCCGGAGCCGTTTCTTCGGGACTTCTTGGATCCTCTTCAGGGCTTCTCGGAGCGGGGTTCTTCTCGGGTGCCGCCGCCCGCGGCGAGGAGAAGCCGACGAGCGCCAACGAGGAGATCCGCTTCGCCTGCATCGGGATCGGTGGCAAGGGGGCGAGCGACTCCGCCGACGCGGCCCGCTCGGGCAAGGTCGTGGCCGTAGCGGATGTCGACCGCAACCAGCTGAAGCGGGCCGAGAAGGCGTTCGGAGGCGCGAAGCAGTACACCGACTTCCGCAAGCTGTTCGACGAGATGGGGAAGGAGTTCGACGCCGTCACGATCAGCACGCCCGACCATTCCCACATCACCGCCGCCGCACGCGCAATGGGCATGGGTAAGCATTGCTTCTGCCAGAAGCCGCTCACGAAGTCGATCGCGGAGGCGCGGCTGCTCGGAACGCTCGCCCGTGAGAAGAAGGTCGCGACGCAGATGGGCAACCAGGGCACCGCGTCGCCGGCGTTGCGGAAGACCGCCGCGGTCGTGCGGTCGGGCGTTCTGGGGCCGGTGCGGGAGGTGCACATCTGGACGAACCGTCCGGTCTGGGCACAGGGGGGCGGCAGGCCGGCGGAGGCGCCCGTTCCCGCCCACCTCGACTGGGACGCCTGGATAGGGCCCGCCCCGATGCGGCCCTATGGCAACGGCTACCACCCGTTCGCATGGCGGGGCTTCTGGGATTTCGGCACCGGGGCGCTCGGCGACATGGCCTGCCACACCTTCAACATGCCGTTCATGGCGCTCAACCTCCGCGATCCGAAGAGCGTGCAGGCGACCACGAGCGGCCACAACCGCGAGACGTACCCGAAGTGGTCGATCATCGAATTCGCCTTTCCGGAACTCGGCGGCCGGCCGCCGGTCGCCGTGAAGTGGTATGACGGCGGAAAGCTGCCCGATCCTTCGCTCTTCGCCGGCTTCAAGGGGGAGATCGTGAAGGAGGGGGAGGGGGCCGAGGCCAAGGAGGTCGAGAGGCCTTTCAAGCCCATGGCGAGCGGCATCCTCGTGATCGGCGAGAAGGATGTCCTCTACGCCCCCGGCGATTACGGCGAAAGGGGCCTCACGCTCAAGAGTGGGTCGAAGCCCGCGGATCCGTCATTCCCCCAGTCGCCCGGCCACTTCCAGGAGTGGGTCGCAGCGATCAAGGGGGGCCCGCAGGCAATGTCGAATTTCCCCGATTACGCCGGGCCGCTCACCGAGACGATCCTGCTTGGCAACCTCGCCGTGTGGGCGGCTGACTCGGCGGAGACGGCGGGCAAGAAGATCGAGTGGGATCCGGTGAAGCTCGTCGCCACGAACGCTCCCGAGGTCGAGGCGGTGATCCGCCCGGCCTGCCGCGACGGCTGGAAGGCCTGATCCCGATGCCGCTCATCACGCGATGCCGGGGCGGTCGGTCGGCCCCGCAGCCGAGGCTCACCCGACGTGGGCTCACCTCCACCCTGCTGCTCCTCGTTGCGACGGCCAACTCGGCCGCCCTCGGCCGGGAGGTGATCGACGCGGAGCGGGCGGCCGCGAAAGCCGTCGCCTCGCTCGGCGGCAACGTCGTCGTCGACGGCGACGGGCACGTTACCGGCATCAACCTCGCCAACCGCCCCACGACCGACGCCGACGTCGGCCGGTTCGTCTCGCTCCCGAGGCTCGCTTCGATCGAGCTTTGGGGAGCCGACGTGTCGGACAAGGGCGTCGAGGCGATCTCGAAGGTCGCCGGCCTCGAGCAGCTCGTGCTCGAGAACACCGGCATCACCGACGCCGGAGCCGAAGCGATCGCGAAGATCCCCAAGCTGAAGGTGTTGAACCTCCGCCGCTCGACGAACCTCTCCGACCGGGCGCTCGAGTCGATCGGCCGCGTCGCCTCGCTCGAACAGCTGATCCTGCTCTACAACAACTTCACGGATGCCGGGCTCGAGCAGCTCGCGGGGCTCCGCAAGCTGCGGGTGCTCGACCTGCGGGGCTGCTCGCTCGTTTCCGACGCGGGCCTCGCGCACGTCGCGAAGCTCGAGAGCCTCGAGCGGGTGAAGCTGCGGTGCCCGGGCGTCACCGACACCGGCCTCGCCGGAGTCGCCGGGCTGCCGAAGCTCCGGGGGTTCGCCGCCGAGGATGGGCAGATCACCGACACGGGGCTCGCCGCTTTCGCGGGCAAGGCCGATATCGACGAGGTGAACCTGATGCGGACGTTCGTCGGCGACACGGGCCTCGCGCCGCTCGCCGGCATGCGGAAGCTCAAGCGGCTCGAGCTCCGCGGCACGCTCGTCGATGGCCCGGGCCTCGAGCATGTCGGGTCGCTGCCCGCCCTGGTCCTGCTCGACCTCGCCGAGACGGGGGTGGGCGACGGGGGCGTCGCACTTCTCGCGAGCCTGCCGGCGCTCAAGCAGCTCGACCTCTGGAACACGAAGGTGACCGACGCCGGGCTCGAATCGGTCGCGAAGATCCGCTCGCTCGTGGAGCTGAACCTCGAGAACACCGCCGTCACCGACGCCGGCCTGGCCCGGCTCGCGGGGCATCCCGCACTCGCGTCGCTCAACCTCTCCGGCACGAAGCTGACCGACAAGGCGATCGACTCGATCGCGGCGATGCCGTCGCTGCGGAAGGTGGTCGTGAGCTTCGCCGGCCTGTCGGCCGACGCGGTCGCCGACCTTCGCAGGCGGAAGCCGTCGCTCGACGTTGTCGAGTGAGCCCCGATCGAGCCGCATTGGCCCGGGAGGTTTGACGATCGACCCCCCCAGGGGTATCACCAAGGCCTCGGGGCGGCGGCCGCGTCCTGACCGCCACCCCCTTTCGCTTCGCACATCTCGGGAGTTTCCAGCGATGATCCTCGGCAAGCTCTGGAAGGCCCTCGCGGCCCAGATGAACAAGATCGCCAATTT
>JBIIOJ010000343.1:0-3443 GCA_044337015.1 Pirellulales bacterium | reverse complement strand
CGTGGATCTCGTCGGGGAACTGTTCGAGGAGCATCTGCTCCATCCGCGTGTTCATCCGGGCCGACTCCTCGAGGCTCGTTCCGGGTGCGCGGATCGCACCGATGACGATGTCGCCCTCGGAGAGCCGCGGCACGAACTCCGTGCCGAGCCCGAGGGCGAAGGCGAACGTGCCTACGACGATCGCGATGGCGAGGATCGCGAGCGGCCCGCGGATCGCGAGGCACCCCCGTAAAAGCGGCCGGTAAGCGAGCCGCGCGAGCCTCACGAGGAGCACGTCGTGGCCGTCCATCCGCCGCGGCAAAACATAGCTCGACAAGACCGGCACGACCGTGAGCGAGAGCACGAGCGACCCGATCAGGATGAATACGACCGTCAGCGCCATCGGGCGAAACATCTTCCCCTCGACCCCCTCGAGCGTGAGGATCGGGATGTAGACGATCATGATTATCAACTGGCCGAAGCAGGCCGGCTTCTTGACGGCGTTCGTCGCCTCCCTGACGAGCTTCAGCCGCGCCTCGCCGGAGAGGCCCGGGTGGTGCGCGATCCGCTCGAGGATGCTCTCGATCACGACGACGGAGCTGTCCACCACGATGCCGAAGTCGATCGCCCCGAGCGATAGGAGGCTCGCCGCGATCCCCGTCTGCCACATGCCGATGAAGCCGCACATCATCGAGAGCGGGATCGCCGTCGCCGCCACGAGCCCGGCCCGCAGGTTACCGAGCATGCAGTAAAGGATCACGACGACGAGAAAGGCGCCCTCGAGCAGGTTTTGCCGGACGGTGGCGATCACCTTGTCGATGAGGAGCGTGCGGTCGTAGACCACCTTCGCCTCGATGCCGGGGGGCAGGTCGCCCCGCAGGGCGTCGAACCGATCGCGGAGCCGCTTCGTCACGGCGTAGCTGTTTTCCCCCATGAGCATGAAGCCGAGGCCGAGCACCACCTCCCCCTCGCCGCCGGCCGTCACGAGCCCCTTGCGGATTTCGTGGCCGATCGCGACCTCGCCGACGTCACGAATCCGGATCGGCACGCTCTCGCTCGAGGCGATCACGATCCGGCCGATCTCCTGGGTGTTCACCGTGCGGCCGACGCCGTAAACGAGCACGGCGTCGCCAGCCCGCTCGATCGAACCGCCGCCGATGTTGAAGTTGTTCCGCGGGATCGCCTCGACGACCTGGTCGAAGGTGAGGCCGTACTTCTTCAGCAGCGTCGGATCGAGCCGGATCTGGTACTGCTTGTTGAGTCCGCCCCAGGCGTTCACCTCCGCCACCCCCGGCACGCTCCGCATCGCCGGCTTGAGCGTCCAGTCCTGGTAGGTCTTCACGTCGGTGAGGCTCATCCCATTCGGCACGAGCAGGTAGTGAAAGACCTCCCCGAGACCCGTGGACACAGGCCCCATCTCCGGCCGCGACACGCCGGCCGGAACCGCCACGCCGCCGATCCGCTCGTTGATGAGCTGCCGTGCGAAGTAGATGTCGGTGCCGTCGCGGAATGTCACGATCACGACCGAGAGGCCGAACATGCTGGCGCTGCGGATCGATTCGAGGCCCGGCATGCCCCCCATCTCGAGCTCGATCGGGAAGGTGATCTGCCGCTCGACCTCCTCGGCCACCATCCCGGGGGCGACCGTGTTGATCTGCACCTGCACGGGCGTCGTGTCGGGGAAGGCGTCCACCACGAGACCCGACACGGCCACGCCCCCGACGAGGCAGACGACCACTGCGCCGAGCAGCACGGCGATGCGGTGTGACAGCGACCAGGCGATGATCGACTCGAGCATGGGGCCTTAGAGCCTGCCTGCTTCCATCCGCTCCAGCAGGACGCGGCTTTTGAGGACGTGGCTGCCGGGCCCGACGACGTGCGTCGCGCCGGCGAGGTCGCCCTCCACCTCGACCGAACCGTCCGACTCGAGCCCCTTTTCCACGGTCTTCAGCTCGAACGTCGTCGCGTCCTTCGGCACGAACACGACCCACTCACCACCGAGCGACTGGACGCTCTCGAGCGGCACGACCGAGGCGATCGATCGCCTTGAAATCTCGATCCGCCCCCGGCCGAACGCGTTGGCCCGCAGCCCCGAAAGCTCCTCACTCGAGGTCTTTTCACCCGTCGAGACCTCCGCCCGGACCTGGAGCGTCCGCGTGGTCTCGTCGAGTTCGGTGCTGATCCAGGTGACGTGGCTCTCGAAGTCGCGGTCGCTTCCGTCGGGTCGGAACAGGATGTTCTGCCCGATTTGGATCCTGGCCGCATCCTCCTTCGCCACGTTGAGCACGATCCACATCGTGGAGAGGTCGGCCACCTCGAAGATGCTCGACGATGGATCCGCGATCTCGCCGACGACCACGTCGCGGCCGATCACGACGCCGTCGAAGGGGGCCACGAGCGGCAGCAGGTTCGACGAGAGCCGCTCGGCATCGACGCCGGCAAGCAGGCTCACCGGCAGGCCGAGCGTCCGCATCTTCGCGGCCCGGGCATCGTCGTCGAGCTTCTGGAACTCGTCGATCGCGATCTCGAAGCCGAGGTTGATGAGCGACTGCTCCGCGTTCATGAGATCGTTGCGGGCCTCGCGGAGCGCGGCCCTCGCCTCGCGGAGCTGGCGGCCCATGACGGCCCCCTTGATCTCCTCGAGGATCGCGAGCGACTCCTTCTTCGATTCGAAGACCACGAGCGCCGTGAGGAAATCAGCCTTGAGCCTGCCGACTTCGCCGCTGTCGATGACGACGAGCACGTCGCCCCGCTTCACCGGGTCGCCGAGCCGCTTCTCGACCCGCCAGACGATGCCCGGTGCCCGCACGGAGAGCTGGGCGACCCTTCGCTCGTCGTACCGCACGACCCCGTTCACGACGACCTCGTCGACCATCGGCCGCTGCTCGACGGGCACGGGTGTGATTCCCGACCGCTGCACGTCCTCCGCCGACTTGAACGTGATCCGCGACTCCGAAGCATCCGCCTGCGCGGCCTTCGTCGCGGTTTCAGCCCCGGCGGCGGCATGCCCCGGGGCGGATTCGCCGGCATGGGCGGATTCCGCGTGGGCGGCGCCGTGCCCCTCGCCGAAGCCGAACGTCCAGTGCGTGTGGTGACCATACCAGCCGACGGCAGCGAGGCCAGCGAGCGTAAGAAAACTCATCGCCCAGCTGCCGACGGCGGCCAGCCTGCGTTCGAGTTGCGAAGGGGCGTTCATGGGAAAAATCTCCAATCAGTGAAGAAACCGGAGGGCGGCCCGAAAGTTCACAGCCGTTTTTACGGCTGCCGCGGAGGCCGGAGCAGGGGGCGAGGCGGTGTCTGGAGGGGAGGGAGGCTGGGGAGGGGGGTAGCGAAACCGTCCGCCTGTGCACTCAACCATCAAACCAAGCCGAGGCCGAACCAATTCGAGGCGGGCATCACCGTTTCGCCGGACGTCCAGAATCGCCGACGAAACACCGCCTCGACCCGTTGAGTATGCCTCGGCC
>JBIIOJ010000007.1:0-35156 GCA_044337015.1 Pirellulales bacterium | reverse complement strand
ACGGCGCGGTGGCTCGAGGCGACCGGCCTCTCCCCGGCCTACCCCGACGACGGCGGCCTCTTCGCGAGGGCCGCGGCCGACGGCGACGCGATCGCCGAGGCGTTCGAGGACTGCGACTTCGCCCGGGCGATGCGGCTGGCGATGGCAGCCGCAGACCGGGCCAACGCCTACGTCGACGCTGAGCAGCCATGGAAGCTCGCGAAGGCCGGGCCCGACGCCGCCGCGCGGCTGCGGGACGTCGCGAGCGTCGCGATGAACCTCTTCCGGCAGATCGCGGTCTACCTCGCGCCCGTGCTGCCGGAACTCGCCGGGCAGGTCGGGCAGCTCGTCGGCGGCCCGATCCACTCGTGGGAGGAGTCAAAGACACCGCTCACCGGTATCCCGGTCGGCCGGTTCACGCCGCTTTTGAAGCGGGTCGAGAAGACGCAGATCGACGCGATGCTCGCCGCCTCGAAGGAAGAAGCGAGCGAGCAGCAGTCCAATACCCAAGAAGGAGGCCCGATGACCACCCCGCTCAACCCGACCACCCCGTCGTCGTCCGCCGATTCGGGCGAGCCGCTCGCCGCCGAGCCGCTCGCGCCGCAGTGCACGATCGACGACTTCGCGAAGGTCGACCTCCGGGTCGCGAGGATCCTCGCCGCGGAGGAGGTGCCCGAGGCGAAGAAGCTCCTGAAGCTCACGGTAAGCCTCGGCGGCGACGCCAGCCGCACGGTCTTCGCCGGCATCAAGGGCTTCCACAATCCGGCCTCGCTCGTCGGCCGGCTCGTCGTCGTCGTCGCGAACCTCGCGCCCCGGCAGATGAAGTTCGGCCTGAGCGAGGGCATGGTGGTGGCGGCGAGCGGCGCGGGCGCCGGCGGCGTCTACCTCCTCTCCCCCGACTCCGGCGCCCTGCCCGGCATGCGTCTGCACTGAACCGCTGGCTCGGTTCGGGGCTGCAGCACCGAACCTTCAGGCGGTTCGCGACGAGAAGCAACGGACGGCGTCGATCGTGTCGGCGCCGGCGGCGAGCATGACGAGCCGGTCGAAGCCGAGCGCGGCGCCGACGCCCGCCGGCATCGCGTCGCCGTGGGCCGCGACGAGTTTCTCCGGCATCGGCAGCGGCCCGCGGCCGTCGGCAGAGCGGATCCTGTTGGCGGCCTCGATCCGCGCGACGAGCCCACTGCGCGACGTCTCCTCCTCCCAGCCGTTGGCGAGCTCCACGCCCTTCACGAAGAGCTCGAAGCGACGCGCGACGCGGGCGTCGGCGGGATCGAGCCTCGCAAGCGCCCCCTGCGAAGCGGGCCAGGCCTCGAGCATCGTGGGCCTCGCGTGGCCCAGCCGGGGCGATACCGCTTCCGAAAGCAGGAGTTCGAACCAGGCGTCCCAGTGCTCCGGGTGCGACTCCGGCAACCGAAGCCCCGCCCGCATGCCGGCCTCCCGCATCGCTTCGAGCGGCGCGTCGAGCGGATCGACGCCGGCGTGCTCGCGGAAGGCGTCGCGGCAGGTCACCCGTTCGATCCCCCCGACCCGCCCGTCGGCGGCAAGAACTCCACCGATCGCCTCGCGGCAGAGCGTCGCGAGGAAGGCGGCGGTGTCGTCGAGCGACGTGCCCGGGGCGTACCACTCGAGGAGCACGAACTCGACGTCGTGCCGTTCTCCCCGCTCGCCAGCGCGGAAGGCCCGCGCGAACTGGTAGATCGGCCCGGAGCCCGCCGCGAGCAGCCGCTTCATGAGCGACTCCGGGCTCGCCTGGAGGTAGTGAGGCGTCGAGCCGGGCCCGTCGAGCGACAGTTCGAACGGATCGATGTGCGGCTCGGGCAGGATCTCCGACGAGAGCACGGGCGTGTCGACTTCCAGATACCCCGATGCGTCGAACACCCGCCGGATCGACCCGCGAACGCGGTGCCGCAGCGCGAGGATTTCGCGGTCAGTCATCACGACTCGCCCCTCGTCGTCGGCACACCAACTCCCCGTCCGGCTTGCGCCTCAAACGTCCGTGAAGTGGCATTCCGTTTGACCGTTCGGGGCTGCCCGTGCCCAGGAGCCGGCGTAGCTGACCAGCGGAGCCATGGATGGCGCAGCGCAGGCAGCTCCGAGCGAGCGAAAGCCCAGGATGGGCGCAGCGAGCGTCCGGCGAGGGGGCACGGGCAGCCCCGAACCCAGCAGAGTCGACGTGCCGAAAAAGCATCGTGAAAAAACCGAACCAGCACGTTTGAAAAACCGAATCGTGACGCCCGACACGCTACTTCGTCGCCTCGCCGTCGACGAGCCTGGCAGACTCGCGGTAGACGAGCACCGGACAGGGGGCCCGGCGGACGACGCCCTCGGCGACGCTTCCCATGAGGAGCCGCGAGAGGCCGGTGCGGCCATGCGTGCCGAGCACGATCGAGTCGACCTTCTCTTCCCCGGCGATCCGCACGATCTCGCCCGCGGGATCCCCCATCACGAGCCGGTGCTTGAACTTCACCGCCGAATCCTTCGGCTGCACGTCGGCGAGCATCTTCTGGATGCGGTCGGAGGTCGGCTCGGGGAGCCCGTAGTAGAGTTCGCCGCCACCGTAGGCGAGCGGCGGCTCCTCGACGTGCACGATCAAGAGTTCCGCGCCGGATTGCTTCGCGAGCGCCTCGGCGTGGGCGAGCGCGGCGTCGCTCGCGGTGGAAAAGTCGGTCGGAAAGAGGACGGTCGCCATGGCGGTTGCTCCTTGGAATCCTCGGAATCGCCTTCGATGGCGGAGTCACGGTGGCGTCCAGGCCCCGCACGATTAATTCATTGTACCGGACGGCCAAGGGGGGAGACGACCTCGTGACGCACGACCCTCCATCGCTCGAAGCCGGTGGAGTGGTCGGACGGTTCGTCCCGGTGGACGACGACCCGGACCCTCGCTTCCCCGGCCTCGACGCGGCCATCGCCAGGCCCGCAGGACGCGGTCACGATGAACGCGTGCGTTGCCGGGAGATCCTCCGGCGGCGGCTCCGCGGCCATCCTCTCCTCGGCGGAGGGCGGGCATCGGGCGAGCAGGGCCACGGCCGGCAGTAAGGCGAAGGCGGATGGATCGTCCTGCCCGGACTTTTGCGACGCGGCGGGCAGACCATGGACGTTTTCGCGAACGGGCAGGGCCGTCGGGCCGCACATGTCGCGGGCGTCGGCGAACCGCGATTCCTGCGCGGCACGGACGAACTCGCGGGCGGCCGTCGCGGCCCGCGCCTGGACGAGCCAATCGTTGACGGTGCGATACGCCACCGACTGCATCCCGAAGCCCACCGCGAGCGCGAGCCCGATGATCGCGGGAATCCGGCCCACCTTCACCGATCCCTCACGACCGATCTCGCGGAGCGCCGCGACGGCGAGGGCGATCGCCACCAGCGGCACGACCCAGAGAGCGGGGCTCACGAGGCATCCGGCCGAAAGCACGCCCGCCGCGGCCGCCGCGACCGCGAGACCGCTGATCGAGCGGTACGAGCCGGCGTCGGTTTCCCGGTCGGCCCCCGGAATCGATTCCATGCTCTGACCCTGTCTAACGATTCACCCTGAGCGCGGCTTCCCGTTCGAGACCGATTCTCCGCTGGGAGTGCCGGACGAGGAAGTCGGCCTTCGGGTCGAAGGGGCTCGATGGAGACGCGAAGGGTCCGGCCGCCGAGGAGCCCCGGACGAACTGGAGCCACTTCCTGTCCGGCGAGATGCCAAGCAGCATCCGGGACTCGGGCGTCCGCTGCACGGCGGCGACCGGCCAGGGGGCGGTCTGGATCGACGCGGCCGTGAACGCGACCACGATCCATGCCGCGACGGCCGCCGCCACGGGCGAGCCGATCCTCTCGACGAGCGGCGGAAACGCGACGCGATGCCGCGACACCCGGTCGGTCACCTCCCGCAGCACGAGCATCACCAGGGCGAAGATGCCCCAGACGGCGAGCAGGTCGAGCAGGTGCGTGTAGCTACCGAGGAAACCGTCGATCCACGCGGCGGCCACGCCGTGCCAGGCGGTCGCGACCGCTGCCGCGGCGAGGAGGTTCGGGATCGCGACCAGGCCCGTCCAGAGCCCCTGGAGCGAGAGCGAGACCGCCACGGCGGCGAAGATGCCGACGAGCAGGAGCGACGTGACGAGTTCTGCGGACATGATTCCTCCTCTCTCGCGGAGCGAACGAGCCTACTTCTTGCCGGGACTCCTGAACGCCCGCTGGAGCTCCTCGAGCGACGTCACCCCCTCCGCCACGAGCCGCATGCCGGCCTCCGAGAGCGGACGCATGCCGTCCCTCACCGCCGCCTTCTGCATGACGGTGCGGTCGGCGTTCTTCCTGATCCCGATCCGAACCGTGTCGCCACCGGCGAGTTCGAAGACGCCCCTGCGGCCGCGATACCCGGTGCCGTTGCAGAGCCGGCAGCCCTCCTTCGAGGCGACGTGGACGGTGGGCATTTCCTCCGGCGTCTTCTTCAGCCGCGTGAGCAACTCCGGCGGCGTCGGGCGTTCCTCGCGGCACTTCGGGCAGAGCCTCCGCACGAGCCTCTGCGACACGACGCCGAGGAGCGACGCGGCGAGCTTCTGGCGGTCGGCCCCGAGCGCCAGCAGCTTCCCGATGCCGTCGATCGCATCGGACGCGCCGATGCCGACGACGACGAGGTTCTCCGCCTCCGCCCTCGAGACCAGTTCGGCGGCGAACTCCGGATCCTGCAGGTCGGCCGCCACGAGCACCTGCGGATACTCGCGAAGCGCCTGCTGAAGCGCCGCCAGCGGCGTGCCGCCGGTTCGCCGGTCGAACCGGAAGGGCTTCACGTTCTGGATCTCGCGGGGCGGCGAGGCGGCATCCTCGACCGAGATGAAATTTCGCAGCAGCCTGTCGGCGGAGTTCACCGCCCGGTCGAGCGTCGTCGACCGGCCGGAAGATGCAGGCGACGTGACCGCGATCAGTCCCTTCTCGAGCGCGAGCAGTCCCGTGAGCCGAGCGGCCAACTCCTCGCCGATGCCGAGGTCGCCGAGCGACTTGAAGGGGATCGCCTGCGGCTCGAACCGCACCACGAACGTCTCCCCGGCCGCGGACCGCTGCGTGGCCAGGCGTCCGAGCCATGGCTTTCCGTCGACCTTCAACGAGAACCGGCCGGAGGACTTCGCCTTCACGGCCCGCGGATTGACGCCCACGAGCGTGAGCAACGCATCGTGGATTCCCGCGGCCTTCTCCCTCGGTATCGGCGGCGCCGGCACGCACCGCTCGACCCGCCTCCGATTCTCGCGTTGCCACTCCCAGGCCTTGAGCGGATGCCAGACCCCGTCGATCTCCTGCTTGATGGGCACTTCCGCGCCGACCAAGTCGAGCAGCACGGCCGACGCTTCGACATGGACGGCCTCGGCGATGATCGTCGCCGCGTCGGCGAACCCGGGCAACCCGGAAGCCGCCTGCAGCCGCCTCGCCTGCTCTTCGACCGGTGCCGAGGAATCGCCGGCGAGCGACACCGCCGGGAGCGGCACGGACGAGGCGGACTCGGACCCTGGCAGCGAGATCCCGAGGCTGCCGATCGCATCCCCGAGAAAACGCCTCGCGTGCGAGATCGTCAGGATGGTCTCTTCCGCGGGGAGCTTGGCGTTGCGGATTCGCGCGTAGGCGAATACCGGCCCCCACCAGGCGACGAGCATCAACGGAATCGCCACCAGGAGAGACGGCAACCACCAGGCGAGAAGGGCGGCCGCCAGGAAGGGAAAGGCGAGGATCATGCCCCACGTTCCCGCCGGCATGCCGAGCGCCACGGCGTCCCGCGAAAGCCGGTCGGTCGCCGCGACCCATCCGAGCACGAGGATCCACCAGGCCGCGAGCGGCACAAGGGCGAGCCCGCCGGGGTCGCGGGTGAACGGTTCGACCAGTTCGGTCGGCCAGGGCTGGTTCGCGACCGCCGCCACGATCATCCCGAAACCCCGATCCCCTTGAGCGCCATCATGAGCGCCTCGCGATTAGGGGCGATCTCGAGGGCGTCCTGCCGGTCGATGAGCTCCTGGTCGATGAGGCTCTTGAGGCTCATCGTGAAGTCCTGCATGCCGTCCTTGGCGGATTTCCTGATATGGTCGGCGAGCAGGTGGTCCTGCCCCTCGAGCACGTACTTTCGCACGAGCACGTCGAAGAACATCATCTCGACGATCGGCACCCGGCTGACACCGGGCTTGATCGACCTGAGCAGTTTCTGCGCGACGATCCCCTTCATGTTGAAGGCGATGGCGCTACGGATCGCGGCATGCTCCTCCTGCGGAAAGAGGTCGAGGATCCTCGTGACCGTGCTCGGGGCGCTCGCCGCGTGGATCGTGCCGAAGACGAGATGGCCGGTCTCAGCCGCGTGGATCGCGGTCTTGAATGTCTCCACGTCCCGCAGCTCTCCCACGAGGATGATGTCAGGGTCCTCGCGGACGGCATGCTTCATGCCGATCTCGAAGTTGCGGACGTCGGTGCCGATCTCCCGCTGGTTGATGAGGCACTTGTCCTCGGTGAAGATGAACTCGATCGGGTCCTCGAGCGTGAGAATGTGCTTCCGGTAGTTGCGATTGATGTAGTTGAGCATCGAGCCGATCGTCGTGCTCTTGCCCGACCCGGTGACGCCCGCGAGGAGCACCATCCCCTGGTCGAGTTGGCAGAGCCGCTCGATCGCGGGCGGCAGGTAGAGCTTCTCGAAGTCGGGGATCTGGTCGTTGACCTTGCGGGCGACGAGCCCCATCGCCCCCTGCTGCGTGAGCAGGTTCACGCGAAACCGCCACTTCTTTCCGTCGACCGTCGTGGTGTAGGCGAAGTCGGCCCCGCCGTCCTTTTCGAAGATGTTCTTTTGCCGCTCGTTCAGGAGCGGCATGCAGAGCCGCCGCATCGTCTCGTCGTCGATGCGGTCGGCCTTGAGCGGCTGGAGCGCGCCCTTCACGCGGACGATCGGCGGCTGGCCGACCTTCAGGTGCAAATCGCTGCCGTTGAATTTCACGAGCGCCTGGAAGAAGCGGTCGATCTCGAGCCTCGGCCGGGCCGGCGCGGCGAACTCGTCGGCGGGAACATCCTGGCTCTTCGTGGCGGCGTCGGTCGACATGATCCGGCGGAATCTTCGGGAGGGAGGCGGTCGGCGGGACGAAGCTTGCGGAGTCAGGCGGGAACGGGGCGGACGGGGATGCCGCGGCGGGAAAGGATCTCCTTGACCTGCCGGATCGTACACTGGCCGAAGTGGAAGATGCCAGCGGCGAGGGCGGCGTCGGCCCGGCCGAACTCGATCGCGTCGGCCATGTGCTCGCCCGATCCCGCACCGCCGCTGGCGACGACCGGGATCCGCACGGCCCTGCTCACCGCCGCGGTTATTTCCAGGTCGTAGCCGTCGCGGGTTCCGTCGCGGTCCATGCAGGTGAGCACGATCTCGCCGGCGCCGAGCGACTCGACCCGCTTCGCCCAGGCCACGGCCTCGAGGCCCGTCGGCACGCGGCCCCCGTTGACGAACACCTCCCACGTCTCGCGGCCGTCCCGCACGACCCGCTTCGGGTCGATGTTCACCACGGTGGCACAGCTGCCGAGACGGTTGGCGACCGCCGTGACGAGTTCGGGGGTGCGGACCGCGGAGGAATTGATGCTCACTTTCTCGGCGCCCGCCTGGACGAGCGCGCAGGCGTCGTCGAGCGTGCGGATCCCGCCACCGACCGTGAACGGCATGAAGACCGTCTCGGCGACCCGCCGGACGACGTCGAGCATGATCGACCGCTCCTCGTGGCTGGCGGTGATGTCGAGGAAGACGAGCTCGTCGGCGCCCTCCCGCTCGTACCTCGCCGCGACCTCGACCGGGTCGCCGGCGTCGACAAGGTCGAGGAACTTCGTTCCCTTGACGACCCGCCCCTTTTCGACGTCGAGGCAGGGAATGATCCGCTTGGCGAGCATGGGTGAAGGCTCTGGTTACGAGAACGGGGAATGTACCACGCCGCGGCCCCGTCGCGACGGTCGCCGCCGGCCCTCAGTACTCCTCGACCCCGGCTCCGGCCGAGCGTTCGCGGAGGAGCATGACGGCTGATCCCGCGGCGGCAGCGGCGGCGATCGCCGCGAGCGTCCAGAGCGGCACGATCCTCCGCGGCGGCGCATCGTCGCGGTCCATCGCCTCGTCGGCGAGGTCCACGGGCGGCAGGCCGGCCGCCCTCCGCGACCGCTCGATCGCCGCCCGCTCCCGTCCGAGGAACCGTCCTTCCACCTGTCGCTGCCGCACGTCGAACTTCGGCGCGATCAGTCCGATGCCGGCGAGCGACATGAGCGAGAAGACGAGCCCCCAGAACCACGGGCTGTCGGCGACACGGCCGCTCCGGCTCACGGCCGCCTCGCGGTCGGCGCGATCCGCCCATCCTCGGGGCTCGAGGCGGTCGCGTAGAGGCGGCGGGGAATCCGGCCGGCGAGAAACGCGTCGCGGCCGGCCTCGCAGGCGGCCTTCATGGCACGGGCCATCCGCATCGGATCGGCTGCATGGGCGATCGCCGTGTTGAGGAGCACGCCGTCGACGCCGAGTTCCATCGCGGCCGCGACGTCGCTCGCCGTGCCGACTCCCGCGTCGACGATCACCGGATAGTCGCCGTCGCCGTCCTTGAGGTATTCGAGGCAGATCCGCAGGGCATTGGCGTTGAGGATCCCCTGGCCGCTCCCGATCGGGCTGCCCGCGGGCATCACGCTCGCGGCGCCGAGATCCTTCAGTCGCTTCGCGAGCACGGGATCATCACTCGAGTAGACGAGCACGGTGAAGCCGTCGGCGACGAGCTTCTCCGTGGCCTCGAGCGTGCCGACAGGATCGGGCAGGAGCGTCTTCGTGTCGCCGAGAACCTCGAGCTTCACCCACTCCGATCCGGCGTTGCCAAGGTCGCGAAGCAGTTCACGCCCGAGCCTGGCGACCCGCACGGCGTCGGCGGCGTTGAAGCAGCCGGCCGTGTTCGGGAGGATCGTGATCCGCGACGAATCGAGATGGTCGAGAATGTTCTCGCCCGCCGCATTCACGAGCCGCTCGCGACGGACCGCAACCGTCACGCAGTCGGCGGCCGAAGCCTCGAGGCATTCCCGCATGAGCGTGTAGCTCGCGTACTTGCCGGTCCCCACGACGAGCCGGCTCCGGAGCGTGCAGGGGCCGATCTTGAGCGGCGAGTCGGTGGCTATCATGGTGCCGATTCCTCCTACCCGCCGCCCACGAGCGTGACGATCTCGACCCGATCGCCGGTGAGGAGCGGCCGTTCGCCGAGCCTCGCTCGCGGCACGACCGACTCGTTGACCTCGACGGCCAGCGGACGCCCGGCGAGGCCCAGCGATTCGACGAGGTCGAGCGCCGTCGAGCCGGCGGCGACGGGCCGCGGTTCGCCGTTGATCGTCACGGAAATGACACCGGCCTGGTGGATCTCGCCGGACGTGACACTCTCTGAAGACATCTGGCTCACCGCGCCGGCCGGGCCGGCCCGCCGCCGCGTGGCTTCGCGATGTCGAGTGGCAGGAGCTTGGCCACGATCTGCTGCCCCGCCTGGGCCTGCTGGGTGTTCCACGGGATGCCGTAGACGACCGTCGCGCCCGTCGTGGAGTCGGTGACGTAGAGCACCGACGGCGCGACCGGCACCGGCGGCTGTCGCAGTTCCATCACGCCCGAGACGAGCAGGAACTTCGGGTTCTTCACCTGCCCCGGTTTGAAGCCGAGGTCCGCGAGCACGTTGTGCTTGTACGACACGCCGAACCGCCCCGTGGCCGGATTGAGGATCGCCCCGGAGAGGTCTCCGGTCTCGAAGTCGAGGATGAAGACGCCCTCGTTCGTGCCGTCGAGGGGCAGCGTGCAGACCGCGAACGCATCGTTGGCGAGCGACGTCAGGGCCTGCACCTGTCCGATCGGCCGCATCCAGCCGGCCACCGCCACACCGACCGCGACGACCGCGACGATCGGCCACCAGCCGCCCCGCGATACGGCCTTTCGCGAGCCCTCACCGTGCAAACCATCACCGATCGAGCAACTCATTTCGCTCCCTCCTGGATCACGGAAATCCTGAACTTGCCGATGGCGTGCTTGCCGTCGGAATGCTGGTGGTCCAGCAGGATCGTGAGCGGCGAGTTCTCCGCGATCGTGACGTCCGCGGGAACGTCGAAGGTCGCCGCCTGCGGCTTGCCGATGCCGCCCGAGATCGCCCAGCCGGTCTCGGGCTTGTCGTCGATCGCTCCGGCGATGCCGTAGCTGGGCTGCTCGAAGTCGGCCTTCGCGGCCGCGAACTTGACAGCCGTCGGGGTGTCGGCCCCGCCCGCCGGTCCGAACGACACCGCGAACCGGCTCAGCACGAAGTTGCCGTTGTCCGAGCGGCCGGGCCCCTGCGCGGGAAGGCTCGGATCGGCCAGCGCCTCCAGGCGGATGCCCTTGATCCTGCCACCGCCCGGGGCGACGCCCTTGAGCGTGTACGTGTCCTTCATGAGCGGGCCGGTGACGGTCACCGCTCCGTCGGCGGCGATCGCCCCCGCGGCGCCAGCGGTGCTCGCGAACGACTTCGGCACGAGCGCCGTCGTCTTCACGTTCGCAGCGGGAGACACAGCGACCGGAGCGGGGGTTGCTGCAACGGGCGGCGGAGGTGTGGCAGGGGTCGCGGGGGGCGCCGGCGTCGGGGCGAGCTTCGGCTCGGGCGTGGGCACGATCCGACCGCCCGCGTGGCTGCCGATGAAGAGCCGCTTGCCGTCCGGAGTGAAGGCGACCGTCCAGACGCTCGACTTCACCGCCTCGGGGCCGATCTGCTCCGCCTTCGCGGCGACGTCCCACAACTTCACCGTGCCATCGAGGCAGCCGCTGGCCAGGCGCGAGCCGTCGGCGGTGAAGGCGAGGCTCGTGGCCCAGTCCTTGTGGCCGGCGAGCGTCGCGTATTCCTTCGAGTCGGACGTGGTCCAGAGCTTCACGCTGCGATCGGCCCCGCAGCTGGCAAGCTTCGAGCCGTCGGGGGAGTAGGCGACCGCCCAGATCGCGTCGCCGTGCCCCTCGAGCTTCCCCTTCTCCGCGCCGTCGGCCGCGTTCCAGAGCTTCACGAGCTTGTCGCCGCCACCGGTCGCGATCGTCGCGCCGTCGGGGGAGAAGGCCACGGCCGTCACGGGGCCCGCATGGGCGGCGACGGTTTTCACCTCCTTGCCGTCGGCGGTGTTCCAGATCACGACGGTGCCATCCTCGCCGGCCGTGGCGAGCTTCGAGCCGTCGGGGGAGAAGGCGAGCGACCGCACCCATCCCTTGTGCTTCTTGAGATCGTGCTTGAGCGACTTGCCCGCGACGTCCCAGAGCTTCACGAGCCCGTCGTAGCCAGCCGTCGCCGCGAGCTTCATGTCCTTCGAGATCTTCGCGGCCCAGACGGCGGTCGGATGCCCCGCCATGTCGGCCGCCCGCTTGCCATCGGAAGCGGTCCAGAGCACGACGTCGCCCGGACGGTAGAGCAGGCTCTCGCCGCCGGCGGTGAGGAGCAGGCTGCCGTCGGCCGAAAAGTCGCCCGCGATGATCCATCGCTTGAAGTCGGGCAGGCTCGCCGCCGGGGCGGGCTGGGCCGCCGCGGTGGCGGCAGGAGGAGCAGCCGCGGGATCGGCGGCGACGACGAGGCCGCAGGCGATCGCCGTGAAGCTGCCGAGGACCATGGGGAAGCGTCGACGCATATCGCAAGCTCCAAGGAGGCCGAATTCCGGACGCAATGCCGAGAGTATAGTTGCGGGCCTGACGGCAATTCCATCGTCCCATGTGAGCGGGGTTTTCGAGATGGCCCGAACGCATTCCACGAAACGATCGGCCGGCGGGAAGCCACCGTCGAGAACTTCGTCGGGCACCCGCAAGGCGGTGCTCGTCGCCAGCGGCGACCTCCGCGAGGAGGCCAACCGGGTCTGCTGGCCGGCGCAGCAGGCGATGGAGCGGGCCCTGTGCGACGCCTTCGAGCGGGCAGGCTGGAGTCTCTCCCGCGGCCACGCCCCCTCGAAATCCCGCGGACACGGCTTCATCGCATCGGCCCGCGAGGGGCTCGACGTCTTCGCGTCGATCGATCCCGACACGCCTCTCGTCGTCGCCGAGGCTGTCTGGCAGTACTCCAATCACGTGCTGCCGGGGCTGACGACCCACAGGGGACCGATCCTCACGGTCGCGAACTGGTCGGGGCAGTGGCCGGGCTTGGTCGGGATGCTCAACCTCAACGGCTCGCTCACGAAGGCGGGCGTTCCCTACTCGACGCTCTGGGCCGACGACTTCACGAGCCCGAGCTTCACGCGGCATCTCAAGGCCTGGATCGATCATCGCGCCGTGCACCACGACACGAGCCACGTCGTGCCGATGGAGAAGGTGAGCATCCCGCCGAAGATCGAGAAGCTCGCGGCCTCCATCGCCGGCGACCTGCGGAAGAAGAAGGCGCTCATGGGCGTCTTCGACGAGGGCTGCATGGGAATGTTCAACGCGATCATCCCCGATTCGCTCCTGCACGCGACCGGCGTCTTCAAGGAGCGTCTCAGCCAGTCGGCGCTCTACCACGAGACGACCCGCGTCTCCGACAGGGAGGCGAGGGAGGTCTTCCGCTGGCTCGAAAAGGCGGGCATGACCTTCCACTTCGGCAGGAACGATGCCTCCGACCTCACGCGGGAGCAGGTGCTCGCCCAGTGCCGGATGTACGTCGCGACGCTGCGGCTGGCCGACCGGTTCGGCTGCGACCTCGTGGGCATCCAGTACCAGCAGGGCCTCAAGGACCTGCTCCCGGCGAGCGACCTCGTGGAGGGGATGCTCAACGACTCGAAGCGGCCACCGGTCACGGCCGAGGGTTCGTCGCGGGTTCTCTGGAAGGGCCGGCCGCTCGTCCACTTCAACGAGGTCGACGAGTGTGCCGGGCTCGACGGGCTGATCACGCAGCGGGTCCACGACGCACTCGGTCAGCCGGTGGAGAACACGCTCCATGACATCCGCTGGGGCGACTGGGACCAGTCGCGGTCGACCGACCAGTGGGTCTGGGTGTTCGAGATCTCCGGGGGAGCGCCGCCGTCGCACTTCGAACGCGGCTGGAAGGCCGCGCACGGCCACCGTCAGCCACCGATGTACTTCCGGCTCGGCGGCAGCACGCTCGCGGGCGTGAGCAGGCCGGGGGAGATCGTCTGGAGCCGGATCTGGGTGGACGGGATCCGCGGCGACGACGGCGTCGTGCGGGAGAAGCTCTGCATGGACATCGGCCGCGCGGAGGCGGTCCGCCTGCCGGAGGCGGAGACACGGCGACGGCTGGAGGCGACCACGAGGCAGTGGCCGATCATGCACGCGGTCACCTACGGCATCTCGCGGGACCAATTGATGGCCCGCCACAAGGCGAACCACATCCAGGTCGCCTACGCCTCCGATGCCGAGTCGGCCGACCGAGCGGCCCTCGCGAAGGCGGCCGTGGCGAGGAACCTCGGCATCGAGGTCTTCTTCTGCGGCACCCGCGGCCACGGCTCATCGTCGGCGACGAGCTGGTGAAAAACGTCCGGCGAGCCGCGACGGATCACCTGCGGGCGGAGGCCTTGTAGTCGTTTCCGGAAAGGCTTCGCTGCACCGAACGCTTCCATTCGGTCAGCACCGCGGTCATCTGCAGCACCCGCTCCGGCTCCTCGGCCGCGACATTCCTGGTCTCCCGCGGATCGGACTCCACGTTGAAGAGCATCACCGGCGCGACGCCTCCAGCGGCGGCGTTCTTGTGCGTCCCATTCCCGCCACCGACCTGCGGATCGGTGTGCAGCTTCCAGGGCCAGTCCAGCAGCGCCGCATGCGAGCCTTCGGTTTGAATCTTTGCCACGAACGGAATCGCCTTGCCTCGCGGCGTCGCCTGACCGTCCAGCATCGGCAGCAGATTGACGCCGTCGAGCGGCTCAACCTGGCTCCTCACGGTGGCACCGGCCGCCGCCAGCACCGTCGGATAGATGTCCAGCGTCGAACAGGGGATCTCGCTGACCGCCGGCCTGCGGATCCTCGCCGGCCACTCGATCAGTCCGGGCACCCGCAGGCCGCCTTCCCACAACGTCCCCTTCGAACCGCGCAGGTTTCCGGTGGAAGACGGGCCTTCGGCGCCGCCGTTGTCGCTGCAGTACCAGAGCAGCGTGTCGTCTGCCACCTTCAGTTCGCGGAGTGCCGTTCGCAGTTTGCCGACGTTCCGATCGATTCCCGTGATCTCGCCGTAGTAGTTCTGCCGATCCACCGGCAGGTCGGCGTAGACCTGTCTGTCCTCGGGCAAGGCCTCGTGGGGCGTATGCGGGTTCCCGAACCAGACAACCGCCAGGAAGGGCCTTCCCGCCTCGGCCTGGCGGCGGATGAACTTCAGCGCCTCGTTCATCGTGATGTCCGACCCATCGCCGTGAAACTTCTCCGGAACCCCGTTGCGACCGAGCACGGGATCGAGATCGAAGAAATTGTCGGCGGACACCCACTCGTCGAAACCCAGCCTGCCCGGCGAGAGCGGATCGTCCGCCAGGATCGCGCGGCCCGGAGGCGTCTTCGTGTCACGATCACCGTTTTTTCCGTTGAGGTGCCACTTGCCGAAATGTCCGGTCGCATACCCCGCCTCCTGGAGGACCCGCGCGACGGTCACCTCCTCGGCTCGAATCGGCTTGCCGGGCGAGAACGTGCCCATGCGGTGCGGATGCCGCCCGGTCATCACGCTCGCACGTGTCGGCGAACAGTTGAAATGGGCCGTGTAGAACCGGTCCAGTCGCAAACCGGCCGCCGCCATGGCGTCGAGGTGGGGCGTCTTCAGATGGGGATGCCCGTTGTACCCGGCATCCCCCCAGCCCTGATCGTCCGCCATGACCAGGACGATGTTCGGCCGAATCGTCTCGGCCGACGCGGCACCGGCCTGTAGCAGGCATGCCGCGCACCAGGCGGCCATGCCCCGCGCGACGGTCCACGTGACACAGTTTCGCATGCTCTTCACAGCCCCTGGTCGAACAAAGCTCGAGAGAAAGTCCTTCGACCTGAGATCATAACGCTCCGCCCCTCGAGCCGGTTCTCACCGTCGGCACACCGCGGCTGTCGTCGGCGGTTCGCGACGGCGATCTCGCGCGATAAAATCCCGGGATGAACACCGAGAAAAACCCCGGCGACGGGCCGAGCGGCCTGGTCGTGATGGGAGTGTGCGGGGCCGGCAAGACCGAGATCGGCCGGCGACTGGCGGAGTCGCTGCACTGGACCTTTCGCGACGCCGACGACTTCCATCCGCCGGCGAACGTCGAGAAGATGCGTTCGGGCACTCCCCTCGTCGACGCCGATCGCTGGCCATGGCTCGATGCGCTCGCGACGGTGCTCCGGGATGCGGTCGCCGGCCGCGGCAACACGGTCCTGGCCTGCTCGGCGCTCGCCCGCCGCTACCGCGATCGGCTCGGGCTGCCGCATCCGCTCATCCGCCTCGTGCACCTCGACGACGCCGGGGACGTGATCCGGCGAAGGATGGAGAGCCGGGCCGACCACTTCATGCCGGCCACGCTGCTCGAGAGCCAGATCGCCCTGCTCGAGCGACCGGCCGCGGACGAGCATGCGATCGTCGTGGATGTGGCGGGCGAGCCGGCGACGATCGTGCGAGAAATCCTCGCGAAGCTCGGATGACACGATGGGCGGCCGGTTTCCGCCGCTTTCACTTCGCAGCAGCGGCCGTCGAGAGCGAGCGGGCGACGAGCGGGGCAAGTACGTCGAGCTTCACCGACTCCTTGATCTCGTCCGGCACCCGCCAGGCGAGCACCGTGCAGAATTCCTGGCCGCGTTCGTCCGACAGCCAGACGGCGACCGAGCTTTCGAGCGTCTCCTCGATCGACTGGCCTGGTTTGACGAACCGGTCGATCGACGCAGGGCCGTGGGCCTCGAGCAGCCACCACTTCCTCGTCGCACCAGCCCGATCGGTCACCTCGCGGCTCTGCCACTCCAGCTTCGCGCCCTCGAACGCCTCCTCCTTCTTGATCCGCGCAAGCAGATCGAGCTGGATTTTTGCCTCGTTCATCTCGGCCACCGGGACGAGGTTGATCGAGAGAGAGGCGGGCAGCTTTGCGTTGGACCCGTGAACCCCCTCGTATGCCGCCGCCCATCCGGCGAAGCCCTCGAGGAAGGGCGGCCGCAGCCGCCTCGGGGGGACCTTCCTCACCTCCCCGTCCTCTCCCGCGGGAAACCTCGGGTCGGCTGCAATCTCCGAGAGCAGGTCCGGCAGTTCCTTCGGCGGATGGAGCCGGACGCGGCCTTCGGCCAGGTCCGCCGGGCTTTCCTGGAGCCGGGAGAACTCCGCTCGCGTGCGGAACTCGGCGACGGCCTTCGCATGGTCGGCGTCGTACTTCGCCGACGTGCAGCCAAGAACGACGGGCAGGGCGAGCAGGCCAGTGAACACCGCGAGCCGGCCGGCGGACAGCCGCCGTCGTTCGCGGGAATCGGCGGATGGGCGAGGTGGGACCATTGGTTCCGAAGAGTATATTCGGCGGCCCCGGCGGCGGCTCGCCGGATGTCGCTTCGAGGAACCACAGGGATTGATCGCTCCATGAAACGCCAGGGCTATCTCGGGATCGACGCGGGCACGCAGGGGCTGTCGGTGATCTTCACGGACCTCGATCTCCGGATCCTGGCCGGCGGCGAGGGCTCGTATGCCATGGTGCAGGGCCTGCCGGCGGAGTGCTCCGAGCAGCATCCGGCCGACTGGGAGGCGGCCCTCGCCACTGCGATCGGGCAGCTGCGGAGCAAGCTCGCCGCGGGCGGCATCGAGATGGACGTCGTCGCGATCGGCATCTCCGGCCAGATGCACGGCGAGGTGCTCGCCGACGCCGCCGGAAGGGTTCTCGGGCCAGCGCGGCTCTGGTGCGACGCGAGGAACGAGGCCGAGGGGCACGAGCTCACCGAGAGCCTCGGCACGAAATGCCCGAAGCGGCTCACCGCGTCGCGGTGGCTCTGGACGCTCCGAAACCGTCCCGAACTCGCAAGCAAGATCGCGCGGATGACGACGCCCGCCGGCTGGATCGCCCACCGTCTCACCGGCCGATGGGATCTCGGCATCGGCGATGCCGCCGGCATGTTCCCGATCGACCAGGCCTCGCTCGACTACGACACGAAGCTGCTCAAGGACTTCGACGCGATCGCGGCGAGGGCCGCCAATGGCTTCTCGCCACCGCGGCTTTCGGAGCTCCTGCCGAAGGTGCGTCGGGCCGGCGAGGACGGCGGCACGCTCGACGCCGGCGGCGCGAAGCTCCTGGGGCTACCGCAGGGGATCCCGGTGGCCCCGGCGGAAGGGGACCAGCCGGCGGCGCTTGCCGGCTCGCTCATCGCGGAGCCCGGCATGGTATCGATGAGTTTCGGCACGAGCGTCGTCGCCAACTCGGTCGGCGACCGTCCCTTCCAGGGCGTGTCGCGGGCCGTGGACCACTTCTGTGCCCCCGACGGCCGCCCCATCAACATGGTCTGGCTCCGCAACGGCACGACCTGGATGAACACCGTCGTGAACATGTTCGGCAGATTGCTCCCCGAGGGATCGCAGGGCGACGCCTTCGCCACGGTGATGCCGCAGGTGGTCGCGGCGCCGGACGACTGCGGCGGCATCCTGTCGCTCCCCTTCACCGACGACGAGCCGGGCCTCGGCGTCTCGCGGGGCGGCACGGCGCTCTTCGTCGGCATCGACGACCGCAACGCGACTCCCGGCAACATGGTGAAGGCCGCTCTCCTCGCGACGGTGTTCAACCTCCGGATCGGCAGCG
This sequence comes from Pirellulales bacterium, assembly GCA_044337015.1. GTDB lineage: Bacteria > Planctomycetota > Planctomycetia > Pirellulales > UBA1268 > UBA4655. The sequence continues at coordinate 17,514 of JBIIOJ010000007.1, read as the reverse complement.
GCGAGCTCGACCGGCAGGGCTTCCCGCGGAAGGAGATCGTGCTCTCCGGGGGCCTCGTGAAGACACCCGCCCTCGGGCAGGTGATCGCCGACGCCTTCAACACGCCCGTTTCGATCCTCGACGGCGGCAGCGAGGGCACGGCCTTCGGCGCGGCGCTCATGGCGAAGTATCGGGCCGAGCGGTCCGCCGGCGAGACGACCGAGTCGTGGGCCGCATTCCTCGCCCGCCACTCCAGCGGCACCCCCAAGCGGTTCACCCCGCGATCAGCGTCGGTCCGCACGCTCGCCGGCGTCTTCGAACGCTACCGCCGGCTCGTCGCCGCACAGCCGAACCTCGACGCCGCGGTCGCACGCTGAAGGCCGTTCGGGGCTGCCCGTGCCCCTCACTCCTCTTCTGCCTACTCTTCCTCGTTCTTCTCTTTCGCGGTCTTCCAGAGCGTCGTTTCGCTGCGCATGTAGAGACTGCCGTCGGCGACGGCGGGCGTGGCGGTGAACGTGCCGGGCAGCTCGTTCTCGGCGACGATCCTCGGCTCGCCATCGAGCGACACAAGGAAGGTCTTCCCCTCCTTGTTGGCCGCGACGACCGTGGTGCCGACGACGATCGGGCTCGCCCAGAAGGAGCCGGCGAGCCGCAACTGTCCGCGGATCGAACCATCGGAAGCGGTGCCGACGACGAGCACGCCCGCACGGTTGAGCGTGACGACCGAGTCACCCAAGGCGACGGGGCTCGCGATGCCGCAGGCGAGCTTCGCCGACGTCCACGCGGGCTTCACCGGCTCGACACGCGGATCGATCGCCGTCATTCCGTCGCCGGGGACGAACAGCATCCCGTCCCGCTCGGTCGTCATCGGGATGCCGGAACATTCCCCCTTCCACGACCAGGCGATCTTCCCATCGGCGGCGTCTCGCAGCTCGAGTCCGTTCGGATTCTGGAAGAGCACGCCACGGGCCGGCTCGGTCGCAGCCTGGCCGGGCAGCCGCACCGCCAGCGGCGACGACCAGCTCGCGATCTTTTCGCGCGCCATCGTCCACCGGTCCTCTCCCGTGGCGAGATCGATCCCTGAAACGAAGGCGTCTCCCTGGCAGTCGATCTGCACGGCGACCGTGCCGTCGATGATCCTGGGGCTCGACCCCATGCCGACGTCGTTGCCGCTCCTCGGATGCTCGACCGCGAGGTTCCGCTGCCAGAGGAGCCGCCCCTCGAGGTCGAGGCAGAAGAGGTCGCACGACGAATAGAGGGCGACGATCCGCCTGCCGTCGCTCGCGGGCGTGCCCGCGGCGACCGAGCTCGTCGGATGGCAGAAGGTCCGGCCCGTGGCCCAGAACGTCCGCTGCCACCGCGGTCTGCCGGTCGCTGCATCGAACGCAAGCACGTGGAGCCTGTCCTGCTTCGCACCGCCCGCGGCCGTCACGACCACGAGATCGCCCACGACGATCGGGCTCGACGCACCGCGGCCGGGCAGGTCGGCCTTCCAGGCGATCCCCTCCGACTCGCTCCACCGGCTGCGGACCGTCTCGTCGGCCGCCACGCCGCGGCCGTCGCCCCCGCGAAACTCCTTCCAGTCGGCGGCCGTCGCGGTCGCCGACGCGAGCAGGCCGCAGAGCACCGCCGCCACCCGCAGGCTGGCCATCGTCTCTTCGTTTCGCCGGCTCATGGGCGGTTCTCCCCAGGCTGTGAGCCGAGCGGCGACCCGAGCCGGTCGCAGATCCGCAGCTGGAACTTCCAGTCTGCCGCCCACGCCTCGGTCTGCTCGTTCTGACAGCACTTCACGAGGATCGTGTTCGTGCCCGCGCGGAAGTCGGCCGTCGCGATGTACTGGTCCACTGCCTCCGACGCGTGGTAGATCTCGTGGGCCATGACAGCCGTGCCGTTCACCCACACCTTCACGCCGCACTTGCTTCCGAGCCTCACCTCCGCCGGGCCCGGCCTCGGCATGTCGATCTCGGCCACCGCGTAGGCGAGCACCCCCTTCTTCACGGCGATCGCGGCGTTGAGATCGACGGCTCCCAGCCGGTCCGTCGAAACGACCTCCTTCCAGCCCGCCGTGTCGGCAGCCGGTTCCTCGGCGGGATAGGCCTTCGCGAAGCCGGCGCCACCCGCGTTGTCGAACGTGTCGCTCACCTTCCATCGCCGCACGAAGCCGAGCACCGCGGCGAGATCGACCGCTTCTCCGTGCTCGGTGAGCCACTGCGCGATCTTCTCCACCTGGTCGACGTCACGCGCGACGGCGAGGGCCTTGCGGTAGCACTCCTTCATCGCCGCCTCGTCGGACTTCGCGGCTCCGGCGAGCAGCTTCTCGACCGCCTCCCGCCGCAGGTCGAGCGACGGGTCGTCGAGCATGCCGTCGAGCAGCGACTCGGCCCGCGCCGCGTCGCGGGCTGCAAGCCAGGCATACGCGAGATTTCGCCCCTTCGCCGGACGCTTCGTGTCGGCGACGTACTCGGCGAGCGAGTCGGCTGCGAGCGATGTCCCGAGACGCTCGGCCGCACGGTCGAGGCCGCTTCGCAGCCAGTTGGCTCCGCCGGGTGTCGCGTCGCCGAAGGCCGCGAGGCAGGGGAGGACGCACGCGGCCGGCATGCCCGCGATCGCGTCGGCTTTTGCAGCGAGCGACGCCTGCCCCGCGATGCCTTCGGCCCGCGACAGTTCGACGGCGATCGCGACGGCCTCCGACACGCTCGCCGGCGGCGATGAGCCGGCATCCTGCCCGACGAGCGACGCCACGACCGGCACGAGCCACTCGCGGCGGAAGAGATGGCGGCCGACGCGGCCGGCGAGCATCTCGAGAAACTCCGCGGCCGTATGCCTCGCGCCGAGCTCGAGCCGGCTGCCGATCGACCCCGCCGGAGGCGGCTCGTCGACGCCGCGGAGCACGATCGCAAGCTCGCCCGCCGAGGTCTGTTCCGGCCTCGGCCCCTCTTCGTAGATCGAATAGCCCCTCACCGTCGCTTCCGGCAGCAGCATCCGCTGACGTTCGCAGGAGGCGTAGAAATCCTCCGGTGCCCAGACGACCTTCCCGCGGGCTGCCTCCACCGTCCCCGCATCGAAGCCGCCGGCCGGCGGATCGAACGCTGTCATGAGGCTTGCGATCGCGAGGTATGCGAGGAACACCGATGGCACGGCGAACTTCGGCAGCCACGCCCGCCGCACGACGGCAGTCAGAGGCACCGAAAGTCCGGCGGCGAGGACCGCCCAGTGCCACCACGGCAGCGACACGCCGACGCTCGCGGTCTCGACGACGAGCCAGCCGGAGAGCCACGCCACGACGCCCACGACGGCGGCCGCGCCGACCGCGGTCGTGGCGAAGGCGGTCGGAAGGAGCCGCCGCCAGTGGATCGCCATGAGCACCGCGACCGCCGGCATCGCATCGAGCAGGTAGCGGCCCGAACGCTGCGTCGGGATGCAGTAGAAGAGGAAGGTCGCGCCGCAGAGCAGCCAGAGCAGCCTCTCGTCGTCCGAGGCCTCGCCGCGGTGCTGCCAGCCGCGGATCATCGTGCCCAGAAGCGGGAACGCGAGCAGCCCCGCGTTCGAGAACCATCCGGCGAAGAGCGCCCAGACGCTCTTGGAACCCCATAACAGCGACCCCAGGTAGCTCGGGGCGCCGTGCCGGAGCTTCGCGACGTTCTCGCCGATCACGAATCGATTCCAGATTCGGCCGGGGTCCGGGTCGAGCAGGAACCAGAGGCCGAAGATCGCGAGCGCCACCGTGGCCGTCCAGGTGAGCCCCGGCAGCGATCGGACCGCGAACGACCGCACGTCCCACCCACGCTCGGCCAGATGCCAGGCCGCGAGCGCCAGCCCCGTGGGCGCGAGGATCGCAAACGACTTCGCGAAGACCGCGAGCCCCACGAACACTCCGAGGAGCGTCGGCACGAGAAACCGCGAGTCGAACGACCACGGCCGGAACACGAGCAGGATCGTGAAGGCGAGAAAGAGCCAGAAGATCTCCGGAGGGTTTGTGAGGAAAGGCCGTCCGTAGCGATACGTGCCGAGAAACGCGAGATAGATCCCGGCGGCGAGCAAGCCCTTCCCGCGGTCGCCGCCGCAGCTTCGCCATGCGACGACGCCGACGAGCGCCGCCGTGAGGCCGGTCCAGACGAGGCTCGGCCACCGCAGCGCCCACAGGCTCCAGTCGGCCCCGCGGGCCGTCGAGAGGATGCCCTGCCAGAAGATGAAGGGGGGCTTCGTGTCGACGACCTCGGGGATCTCGGACGCCAGCGGCAGCCACTGTCCCGACGCCGCCGTCACGCGGGTGATGTGCGCGTAGATCATCTCGTCGCCGTTGGTCATGATGTGGAGCGACCCGAGCCCGAAGACGTACGTGAACGCGGCGAGGAGGAGCGTGAGGACGCCCACGGTTCCTGGGGGCTGCTCAGGATCGGTACGGCCTGAATATGGCACGGAGCGGATTTTCCGGGTGACTGGGACCACGGGCTGGGCACACGCTACCATCCTCGAGGCTCAAGCGCCTTCCGCCGGCCCTGGCCCGAACGCTTTTCCCGCACCGGTTTCCCACACCGAGGAGAATCCCGCATGCAGATCGCCATCATCGTCGGTAGCCATCGAAAAGGGAGCGAATCGAGCCGGGTCGGGACGTTCGTCGCCGGGCAGCTGGCCTCGATCGACCCCGCCGTGACGGTCGACACGATCGACCTCGCCGGCAACCCGCTGCCGCTCTGGGACGAGAGCCTCTGGCAGGGGGAGAGCGAGCTTGCCGCCACGTGGAAGCCGATCCGCGACCGGCTGCGGAAGGCCGATGGCTTCGTGATCGTGACGCCCGAGTGGGCCGGCATCGTGCCGCCGGGCCTCAAGAACCTGCTCCTCTTCGCGGGGCCGAAGGAGGTCGCCCACAAGCCCGCCTTGATCGTGGCGGTGTCGAGCGGCCGCGGCGGCAGCTATCCGGTCAACGAGCTCCGCACGAGCGGCTACAAGAACAACCGTCTGCTCTACATCCCCGAGCACGTTCTCGTTCAGGACGTGAACGACGTGCTCCAAGGAGACTCGCCCGTCGGCGAACGCGACGCATGGATCCGCCGGCGGATCGGCTTCGCCCTGGCGATCCTGCTCGAGTACGCCAAGGCCCTCGGGCCGGTCCGGGCAAGCGGCCTCACCGATCACGCGGACTTCCCGTACGGGATGTGACGCCCGGCCGGGGTTTTCTTCCTGCGTGTCAAACGTGCGGGGCTCGGGGCTGCCCGTATGCCGCTCGCCGGACGCTCGCTACACGTCAAAAGTGCTACGGGTTCGGGACTGCCCGTGCCACGTCGCCGGACGTTCGCTACGGCCCTCCGGGCCTTCACTCACTCGGAGCTGCCTGCGCTCTCGGCATCCATGCCTTCGCTGGTCAGCTACGCCGGCGACATGGCACGGGCAGCCCCGAACCGGTCAAACGTGGTGCTCAATGATTTACACAGGCACATTGATGCTGAACGCTCTGGGGGGAGCGCGGTCGAGGGGGTGGGGAACTTTGAGGAGCATCAGGTGTATCCTCACCGTAGCGACGATGCGTCCGCTGCCCCGGCGGCAATGCGGTGTCGTTCAACGGCGATTCGTGACCGGGCATCCATTCGCAGTCCCGCGTCAACTCTCCACTCGGCTTGCGCCTCGGGCTTCCAGGAATTTCAACACAACGCCTGCAGGGAACCAACGCTAGCTCACCGCGAGCATCCGCTCGAGGGCGGTCACGGCCCACTTCGCGGTCTCGTCGTCGACCGTGATGACGTTCACGGGCGTGCCCTGCTCGAGGTGCTCGAGGCTCCAGCAGAGGTGCGCGAGATCGATCCGGTACATCGTCGCGCACATGCAGACGACCGGCGAGAGGAACCGGATCGTCTGCTCCGGGTGGTTCTGCTCGAGCCGCTTCACGAGATGAAGCTCCGTGCCGATCGCCCACTTCGTGCCGGGTGGAGCAGCCTCCACCTGCTTGATGATGTAGCTCGTGGAGCCGGCGAGGTCGGCCTTGTCGACCACCTCCATGGAGCACTCGGGGTGGACGAGCACCTTCACCCCGGGATTGTTCGCCCGCATCGCGTCGACGTGCTCGGGGCGGAACATCGCGTGCACGCTGCAGTGACCCTGCCAGAGGACGACGCGGCTCTTCGCCAGTTGCTCGCGGGAGTTGCCGCCGAGCGTGGGGTCGTGCGGGTTCCAGACGCACATCTCGTCGAGCGGGATCCCCATCTTCCTCGCAGTGTTCCGTCCGAGGTGCTGGTCGGGGAAGAAGAGCACCCGCTTCGTCCGCTTGAAGGCCCACTCGAGCACGGCGCGGGCGTTGCTAGACGTGCAGACGATGCCGCCGTGCCGGCCGCAGAAGGCCTTCAGGCTCGCCGCGGAGTTGATGTAGGTGACGGGCGTGATGTCGGAGGTGTCGATCGCCGTGCCGAGGTCGGCCCAGGCATCCTCGACCTGGTGGATCGCCGCCATGTCGGCCATCGAGCAGCCGGCCGCCATGTCGGGCAGGACGACCGTCACCCGCCGGCCGCCGCGGGCGGCCACCTTCTCAGGCCGGTTCACGAGGATGTCGGCGGTCTCGGCCATGAAGTGGACGCCGCAGAAGGCGATCGCCTCGCACTCCGTCCGCTCGGCGGCCGACTTCGAGAGCTGGTAGCTGTCGCCCTGGAGGTCGGCGTGGGCGATCACGCCGTCCTGCTGGTAGTGGTGGCCGAGGATCACGAGCCGGGAGCCCATCCGGCGACGGACGTCCTCGATCCGCTCGGAGAGCACGGCGTCGCCCAGACAGCGGTAGGCGGGAAATGGCCCGGCCAAGGCGGGCTCCAGGATCGCTTGCGTCATCCTTCCTCCAGTCCGCGGCGTCGCCGCTTCCTGCCGCATTCTACATCCCGATCCAGCCGCTATACTCCGTCGCACATCCGGCCGATCCGCGGCCATCCATCACGCGCGAAGAGGAACAGAGCTGCTCATGGCACGCAAAGTCGTTAATCGGAAGGAACTGAGGGCCCAGGCGGACGCGGCGGAGGCCCGGGGCAAGACCGCGAAGAAGGCCCCCAAGGAAAAGGCCGAGAAGGCCCCGAAGAAGGAGAAGGCCGTCGCCTCGAAGAAGTCGGCCGCGAAGAAGCCCTCCCGCAAGAAGGTCGTGAAGGAGTCCCGCATGAAGGCCTACTGGGGCGTCTTCAACCAGGGGATGAAGCGGCTCGTCGTGTTCGAGTACGCCGACAAGAAGGCGGCCGACAAGAAGGCGGCCGACCTCGTCGCGTCGACCCGCTCGCACCATTTCGTGCAGCTCGTGAAGGAACCGATCACGGAGTAGACGTCATGCGAAATGCCCGTCGAGCCCTGCTGTGGTCGTCGGCCGCGATCCTCGTCGCGGCCGCGGGATTCGGATGCTCGAAGCCGGAAGGCCCGGGCATGCTCGCGAACGAGAAGCTGCCGCCGATCGATCTCGACACCGCGCTCTCGGTGGACGAGGGGCGGGTCGCGGTCGTCTCGCCGAAGGGCTGGCATCGGGCGCCGAGGTCGAAGGAATACCTTGTGCGTTATCAAAGGGGCGTCAAGAAGGCCTACCCCGCCGTGACGGTCACCGTCGAGGACCCTCCCACGGGAATCACGTCGGTGGGCAAGGACGGCCATGCCGCGTTCCTTGAAGCGATGACCTCGAAGCTCGCCGAACGGTTCACGAAGGACGGCAAGAGTACGCTCACGAGGGGCCCCAAGGCCGTCGATCTCGGCGACCACTTCGGCGTCGCCTGGGCCGCTCCCGGCCGCACGAAGAACGGCGGCGCCACCGAGTCGATCGACCGCTTGAGCTACGCGGTCGTGTTCAACGGCCGGCTCTACACGGTCGAAGCCCGCGGCCTCCGCGGCAAGCTCGACGCGGAGGGCATCCTCGCCGCAAAGGCCGTCGCCCGTGGCCTCGCCACGCCAAAGCCCGCCGCCCCGGCCGAACCTGCCGAGCCGGCCCCGGAATCGACTCCGGACGAGGCCCCGAAGCCGGACGCGGCAGAACCAGCCGCCGAAGAAGCAAAGCCGGCCGCGGAAGAAAAGCCCGCGATCGAACCGGCTGCGTAGCCCGATGCGGTGGGTTCGATAGAGACCGCAATGGTTCGCCGGCTGGAAAACTGCTCTGGGGCATTTGAACGACGCCGCATTGCCGCCGGGGTAGCGGACGCATCGTCGCTACGGTGAGGATACACCTGATGCTCCTCAACGTCCGCTACCCCGGCGTTCAGCATCTGTGTGCCTGTGTGACCCGTTGAGCACCACGTTTGACCGCGAGGGGTTGCCCGTGTGCCCGAGACGGCGTAGCTGACCAGCGCAGGCCGGAGGCCGAAGCGCCAGTCAGGTCCGAGTGAGCGGAGGGCATGGATGCCCGAAGCGAGCGTCCGGCGAGCGGCACACGGGCAGCCCCGAGCCCACAGCGAGCGTCCGGCGAGGGCATACGGGCAGCCCCGAACCCAGCACGCTCGACCCTCACAAAAGCCGCGTAGCCGAGATGGCTCACGGCTCCCAGGGGCTCGTCCAGTCGCCCCAGGCGGCGAGGTAGCGGGCGAGGCCGGGCGAGGTCTTCGCGCGGGCCTCGATGAACTTGCGGGCCGAGTCGATCGCGGCCTGCTCCTGCTCGATGCCGATGGCGCCGGCGATGACCCGCGTCCGCAGGTAGACGAAGTAGGTGTCGAGCACGTCCCCCCTGCAGTAATCGTGGATCTCCTGGCGACGGCCGGCATCCCAGAGGTCCTGCACCATGTGGCCGGCGACGTCCATCTTGCCGGGCTTGCCGATGAGGTTGGCCGCGAGCGACAGGCCGCCGTTGAAGCGGCTGGCGCCGGAGTTGGTGAGGAAGTCGTGAAGGTCGAGATGGGAGGCGGTGTTGTAGCGGTTGCGGGGCTGGTCGAAGCTCCGCTTGTCCTCGGCGAACCATTCGGGGATGGGCAGGGCGTAGCGGAAGGCGGCGAGTTCGAGCAGCGGCATGTCGAAGCCGCGGCCGTTGAAGCTCACCAGGCGGGGTCGGCGGTAGCGGCGCCATCCCTCCCAGAACAGCCGCACGATCTCGTGGGGGCGGCTCTCCGCCTCGTCGAGCGCGACGAGATCGACGAGCGTGTAGTCGGTCGCCACCTTCGCCACGACGAGCGACACGGGCAGCTGGAAGGTATAGGGGATGAAGTCCTTCCCGTCGTTTTCCTTCGCGAGCTCCTGGCGGTATTTCTTCACCGCCGCCGCCGGCTCGAGGCCCTCGCCGGGGTAACGGAGCTTCGAGACGAGCCCGCCGTCGGCGATGCTCTCGATGTCGAAAACGAAGGCGGCGATGTCCTGCTTCGCCATGGGGGCATCACCTGCGTGCCAGGCGGTGCGCCAGCGGCAGCCAGCGGCCGTCGTCGCGACTGGAGGCGACCGACTGCTCGATGAAGTGCATCCCTTCGACGCCGTCGCAGACGTTCGGGTAGATGGTCGCGACCTTCTCGACGGTGCGGCCAGATGCTGCCTCGGCCATCGCGTCGAAGGCGGCGCGGTAGACGTTGGCGAAGGCTTCGAAGAAGGCCTCCGGATGCCCCGACGGCAGCCGGCAGGCGGCCTTGCCGGAGGCGTTCATGAACGGGGCGTTCGGGTCGCGGGTGTAGATCTGGTGGGCGTGGCCGTTGCGGCGGACGAAGAGCTGGTTCGGGTTCTCCTGGTGCCACTCGAGGCTCGCCTTCGTGCCGTCGATCTCGATCCGCAGGTCGTTCTCGCGGCCGTGGCTGATCTGCGAGGCCGTCACGGTCGCGAGGCCACCGTTGGCAAGCCGGATCACGGCGTGGCCGTAGTCGTCGAGCGGCCGCGGGGGCTCGAAGATCTTGAGGTTGGCCGAGAGCTTCTCCGGCAGGACTCCCGTCATGTAGCGGGAGAGGTTGTAGGCGTGGGTGCCGATGTCGCCGAAGGCGCCGGCGGCGCCGCTCTTCTTCGGGTCGGTTCGCCAGGCGGCCTGCTTCTGTCCCTCCGCCTCGAGCCGCGTCCGCAGCCAGCCCTGAATGTATTCGGCGCGGATCGCCTGGATCTCTCCGAGCTCCCCGGCGAGCGCCATCTCCCGGGCCTGTCGCACGAGCGGATAGCCGGTGTAGTTGTGCGTCACGGCGAAGACGACCTTCGAGGCGAGTACGATCTCGGCGAGCTTTTCGGCCTCCGCGAGCGTGAGCGTGAGCGGCTTGTCGCAGACGACGTTGAAGCCCGCCTCGACGGCGGCCTTGGCGACCGGGAAGTGCATGTGGTTGGGGGTCGTGATCGAGACGAAGTCGATGCGCTCGCCCGCGGGAAGCTGCTTCTCCTTCGCGAGCATCTCCTCCCACGAGCCGTAGGCACGGTCCCGCGACACGAAATAGTCGGCGGCGCTCGCCTTCGACTTGGATGCGTCGCTCGAGAAGGCCCCGGCCACGAGTTCCGCCCTGTTGTCGAGCACGGCCGCCGTCACGTGCACCCGGCCGATGAAGGAGCCGATGCCCCCTCCGACGATCCCCATCCGCAGTTTGCGGCCGAGCGACCCATTGAGCCCAGATTCATTGAGCCCCGATCCTGCCTCCGCTCCCCCTTCGATTGCCATGGCTTGATTCCTTCTCCCGAATCGTCGCTTCCGTCGCGGGAACATGCCGCTCGGCCGCCCTCCGTGGGTCGGCCGCTGCCCGCGCGTGGCGAGAGTTGTATCACATGGCGGCGGTTGCCGCTCGACGCCGGCGTCCCCTACGATACAGTCCTTCTGCGCGGCCCGCAGGCTCCGCTTCCACCCCGACGACCCCCGCTCTTCCCATGGGTTTTTCCGACCGCCGATACGACCGCTTCGACTCCCCTTCCTTCGCCTCGGAGTGGACGGCCGTGATGACGATCATCGTCGTGAACGTCGCGATCTGGGTCGCGAATCTCCTCGCGGCGGGTGAGTTTCCGATCAACCGGCTGCTCTCGCTCGACGGCAACTTCTTCGAGCAGCCCTGGAAGGTCTGGGAGCTCGTCACCTACGGCTTTGCGCACGACGACGCCAACCCGTGGCATCTCGTCTTCAACATGCTCGCGCTCTGGTTCTTCGGCCGCGTGGTCGAGGAGATCATGGGACGAGCCGAGTTCTTCCGCTTCTATCTCTGCGCGGTCGTGATCGCAGGCCTGGCGTGGCTCGTGAGCCTGCAGTTCGGCAGCGGTCTGCTGGCCCGATCCGCCTCGCTCGTCGGCGCCAGCGGCGCGATCATGGCGGTGCTCGCGGTCTTCATCTGGAACTTCCCGAAGCAGATGGTGCTCATCTGGGGCGTGCTGCCGGTGCCGGCGTGGGTGCTCGGCGTGCTCTATTTTCTTTCCGACGTGCAGGGGGCGGCCTCCGGCGGTGGCCAGGTTGCCAACGTGGCCCACCTCGCCGGGGCGATCTTCGGCGCGATCTACGCTTGGCGGGGGCTCGACCTGGGATCGCTCTTCGAGCCGTTCGACCGCTGGCGACGGCGGCGACGGTCGCTGAAGGTCGTCCGGCAGGACGAAGAGACCGACGCTTTCGGCACGCCGATCCGTCGCCCGCCGGCGAAGCGGTCGGCCGACGAGATCGACGACGCGAAGCTCCAGGAGGAGGTCGACCGCATCCTCGAGAAGATCAGCCGCTCCGGTGAGGCGAGCCTCTCCGCGAGCGACCGCGAGACGCTCGCCCAGGCGAGCCGCCGGCTCAAGGAAAAGATCCGGTAGCGCGGGCGGCCGCAAAGCCGCCGTCGAACGGCCTATCCTTCCCCGATCTATCCTTCGACGAAGGATTCCCATGCACAAGGTCGTGATCACCGACTTCATCGCCGATGACCTCGCCCCCGAGCGCGAGGCCCTCGCCGGCCTGGCCGCGGTCGAGGCCTTCGACGCCCACCATGAAGACGAGCTCGCGGGGCGGATCGACGGCGCGGCCGCGATCATGATGTACCACAACATCCGCCTCACGCGGCGTTCGATCGAACGGCTGGAACGCTGCCGGCTGATCGTGCGGTGCGGCGTCGGCTTCGACAACGTCGATCATGCCTTTGCCCGCGAGCGGGGCATCATCGTGGCCAACGTGCCCGACTACGGCACCGAGGAGGTGGCCGATTCGTCGATCGGGATGATGCTCGCCCTGACTCGCGGCATCAATCAGTTCAATACGCGGCTTCGCGAACGGCCCGATCCCTGGATGTATCACGTGTTCGCGCCGCTGCACCGGCTGCGGGGGCGGACGTTCGCGATCGTGGGTCTGGGGCGGATCGGCATCGCCACGGCCCTGCGGGCCAAGGCCCTGGGAATGGACGTGGTTTTTCACGACCCCTACCGGCAGGACGGATTCGACAAGGCCGTCGGGATCCGGCGGGTCGAGTCGCTCGAAGAACTGTTCCGGCAGGCGTTCGTGCTCAGCCTCCACTGCCCGCTCACGCCCGAAACGCGGCACCTCGTCAACGCCGAGTCGCTCGAGTGGCTGCCGCGCGGAGCCTATCTCGTGAACACGGCCCGGGGAGGCGTGGTGGACACTGCGGCGATTCCCGCGGCGCTCGCCTCGGGGCGGCTGGCGGGTGCCGGCATCGACGTGCTCGCGCAGGAGCCGCCGCCGGCCGACGATCCCCTGCTCGTGGCGTGGCGCGACAGGAGCCATCCGGCCTTCGAGCGGTTGATCGTGAATCCGCACGCGGCCTTCTACTCCGAGGAGGGCCTGCTCGACATGCGGGTGAAGGGGAGCGACGCCTGCCGCCGCGCGCTGCTCGGCCAGCCGCTGCGGAACGTCGTCAACTGATCCCGGCAGGCTGCCGGGGACGACGTCGGCGGCGACGGATGCCGGTGGGCCGCACTTGTCACCGCACGGGCGGCAGCAGGGTGGTCTGGGGGCCGGCGAGCGACTGTCGGCGGAGCCCGTCGACCCGCGCGGCCAGCTCGTCGATCCGCCGGTCGTCGAATTGGCCGCTCTCGACCGTGTAGAGCCTCCCCTGCGTGTCGATGATCGCGACGTTCGGCGATCCCGCCACGAGGCCGAATGACTTCTTCATGACGCCCCCGAAGTCCATCCAGACCGGCAGATGCGGCGAGTCGGACCGAAACTGCGACCGTGCGACCATGTGGAAGGGGGACGGAATCTCCGCGAGGCAGGCGACCGGCATCACGCGGACATCCGGCACCCTCGCCCCCGGCGGCCAGCCGGCAAGGCCGATCACCGGCTGCTTCGCCGACTCCGCGGCGGGCACCTTCTCGGCCGTCGGGTGGAACCGCACGTGGAGCTTCCTGCCGAGCTTACGGCTCGCCTCCGCGCCGGTCCGTTCGGCGTAGACGAGCACGACGACGTCGCCCCGCATGGTCGCGGTGTCGTGCCGGTTTCGAAACTGGTCCTCCATCGCGATCGCGATGGCGGAGTCGGCCGCATCGGCGACGCCCGCGGCAATGCAGACGGCCAGGGCCAGCGACCGGGCGATCGTGAACGTGCCCTTCATGTTCATGACAGCACTCCCTCCATGGCATCCTCGAACGCGGTCTCCTCCTGCCCGTGCTCCACGTGGTCGACCTCGGCCGGCGAGGTCGGGCCGAGCCCCGGCAGCAGCCTGAGCACCGCGGGCAGGAAGACGAGCGACGTGATCGTGCAGGTGGTCACGCCGAGGGTGAGCACCCTGCCGAGCGATTCGAGCCCCTTGTGGCTCGCCACCATCAGCGCGCCGAAGCCGAGGATCGTCGTGATCGCGTCGACGAGCACGGAGTTGGCCGTCGAGGCGCTCATGCGGTATTCGCCGGGTCGCTCGAGCGCGTCGTGGACGATGTGCACGCCGTAGTCGACGGCGATCCCGAGGATGAGCGGGATGCCGACGAGGTTCGCCGGGTTGAGCGGGATGCCGACCAGGCCCATGATGCCGAGGGTCTGCGCCATGCCGACCGCCAGCGGCATCGCCGCGAGCAGCGCGAGCGGAATGCTGCGGAAGTCGATCAGCAGCACGGCGAGGATCACGACGAGCGAGTAGAGGGCCGCCTGCTCGTAGCTCCGCTTCATCTCGAGCGACGCCTCGTAGGCCTGCAGCGGGTTGCCCGTGGCCCGCGGATCGACGCTCCGCACGTCGCGGACGAACCGCTCGAGCGAGTCGAAGTTCCAGATGTCGCCCCGGCCGTAGATCTTGAGCAGGTGCTTGCCGTTGGCACCGACGAACCGGTCGACGAGGCTCGCGGGGAGGTCGTCGAGCTTCGGGGGCTCCGGATCCGACACGTCGCGAAGCGAGTGGAGCCGCGTGAGCAGGTCCCCCGCCGACTGCTGCTGGAAGGTCGAGAGCGCCCGGTAGCAGTCCGCCGGCGGCCGGCGCCGCAGCGTGTCGCGGACCTGCTCGAGATGCCAGGCCGCCCGCAGCCCGCCGGGACGCTTCGAGGCCTCCTGCTGGGCCCAGGCGATCGTCTCGCCGAGGGCGTCGAGCCGGTCGACGGGAATCTCGGGCGGCCGCTCGGGCAGCCCGTCGAGATCCCCTCGGATCCTCTCGATGAGCGGCCGCTTCGCCCCGTCGTCGACCGGCAGGAGCGAGGCGATCTCGTCGACCCGCTCGACGGTCGGCAGGTCCTGGAAGCGGGCCTTGGCCGCGAGCAGATCCTCGCGGGAGTCGGCGATCGAGAGGGCGTACCAGACGCTCTGGTCGCACTCGGAGAGCAGCTTCTTCTCGAGCTCGACGCTCTCGAGACCCTCCGGCTGCATGTTCAGCAGATTGTGGTCGTACTTGAGCTCGTGGATGCCGGAGGCCGTCACGAGGATCACCGCCATCGCCGCGAGCGCCACGATCCTCGGATGCCGCATCACGGGCGCGAGCCAGGAGTGCACGGGCACGGGCTCCGGGATCCTGCGGAAGAGCCGAGAGCGGTCGACGAGAGCAAGCGTCGCCGGGAGCACGCAGAGCTCGGCGATGGCGCAGAGCATGATGCCGCCGCCGGCGATCAGCCCGAGCTCAGCGACGCCGACGAAGCTCGTGAGCGCCGCCGAGAAGAAGGCCACCGCCGTCGTGATCGCCCCGACAAGGATGCCCGGCCCCACGCTCCCGCTCGCACGGAGGAGCGCCTCGTCGCAATCGATCCCGCGGCGGCGCTCCTCGAGGTAGCGGCCCACGTAGTAGGTGCCGTAGTCGATGCCGACGCCGATCATCGTCACGGTGAAGGTGACGCTCAGGATGTTGAGGTGGCCCACGGTCGCCGTGGCCCAGGCGAACGCCCATGCCATGCCGATCACGAGCACGAGGTTCGCAAGCAGCGCGTGCCGGATGCCGCCGAAGCCGGCGATCACGACGAGCAGCACGGCGGCCATCGAGAGGCCGCTCGCCCAGACCATCGACTGCTGGCTCGACCGCATCTCGTCGTCTTCCATGACCGGCAGTCCGGTCAGGCCGATGCTGACGTCGGGATGCCGCTCGCCCACGAGCCGCATGAGCCGCCGCAGTTCGTCGGTCGCCTCCGAGCCCCCCGCGAATCCCCCCTTCGACTTCACGAGCCGCAGGAGCACGAACCCGAGGCGGCCGTCCTTTGCGAGGAGGTGCTGGCTGGCGAGGTCGGAGAGCGTCGAGAGCGAACCGGGCATGCCGGGCCACGGGCTCCTCCACTCCCCCGCCCCGTTCGTCGCAGAGAGGCTCCCGAGCAGGCTCTCCGCGTATCGCTCGAGCGAGACGAGCGCCGGCTCCTCCCCGGCCGCACCGCCGCGGGCTGGCTCCCCCGCGACCATGCGTCCCGCGAGCCCCGCCACCATCGTGCCGACCTTCAACTGCGACCATCCGCCGTCGACGATCATCGACGCTCCGTCGAGGAATCGGCCGATCGACTCCAGTTCGCCGGTCGGCAGATAGTGGAGGCCCTTCGCACGGACCGCGGAGAGGTCGACCTCGTGCAGCACCGATCGGAAGAGCGAGCCGTCGCCGCTGATCTCCCGCGAGACCTCGCCGAGCACCTCCACGACCCGCTTCTTCGAAGGCCCCTCGACGACGATCACCGCGTCGTCGTCCTCGCCGAACTCCGCGATGTACTCGATCCAGAGCCGGTTGTATTCGTTCTTGGGATCGAGCAGGTCGAGCCGGCTCACCTTGTACCCGAGGTTGCCGGCCGTGTAGACGCCGGCGGCGACCGCCGAGAGCACCGCGACCACCGTCACGGCCACGGGCGCCGCGAGGCAGACGCGGGTCCAGGCAACGAGCAGCCTGCCCAGAATGCTCGTGCGGTCGGCGGCCATGGATGGCTCCGGTGGAAACGGACGTCGGAATGGCGGCCGCTGGCGGCCGGGGGGCGGGGATCGTAGGAAACGTGAGCAACCCCGCCAAGCCGGGCTTCCCGCCGCGGTGGCAAGCCTGGCAACCTCGGGAATTCCCCGTGAAAACGCCCTTGCGTCGCCGCTGAAATCCCTGTTCCGCAAGCCCGCCGGCGGCCGAAAGAAGTCCGGGCAACGCGTCCGCGTGACGCGAACGATCACGGGATCGGGACGAGGGGGGCGTGGGAATGAGAGGCTTGATCGTCGGAACCGCCGCGCGGCGGCAGGCAACGCTCGCGGCCGTCGCGGGCTGTCTCCTTGCGGCCGCATCGTCGCACGCGAATGCCGACACCGCGACCGTTGAAGGCAACGGCACGTCGAGCCGTGCCGCCTACCGCGAGGCGGTCGACGCCATCCCGCTCGAGCGGCTTGCGAAGCCACAGGCCGACGCCGTCCGTCGCTGCCTCCGTTCGACCACGCTCTACCGCCGGCTGCCGTCCCAGACGATTCCATGCGACCGCGGCCTGCTCGAGTTCTCGCTCGAACATCCGGAGGCGATCGTCGACCTCTGGCGGGTGCTCGACATCAGTCGTCTCACGCTCGACCCATCCGGTCGCGGCCAGTGGCGGCTCGCCGACGGCTACGGCACCGTCGGCATGCTGCGGCTGCTCCACCACGACCGCTCACCCGCCGGCGGCACGATGCTGCTCATCGGCCGCGGCGTCTACTCCGGGGCTCTTTCGCCCAAGCCGCTCAGTGGAAACTGCCTCGTGCTCCTGCGACACGCCCCCGCCACGCCGGCGGCGGACGGCCGCGAACGGCACACGATCGTGATCGACGCCTTCCTCGACATGGATGGCATCGGCCTCGAGATCGTCACCCGCACGCTCCAGCCGCTCATCGTGAAGACCGCCGGCTGGAACGTCCGCGAGATCTGCACCTTCATCTCGGAACTCTCGAACGCCTGCGAAGAGAACCCCGAGGGCGTCGCCCGGCTCACCTCCCGCCTCTCGCGGACGGAGCCTGCCGACCGCGAGAGGCTCGCGGCGATCGCGCGGGCCGCGGGAGGACCCCGCCGTGCGGCCGCCGTCGTGGAAGACGACCCGGATCGGCTGTCGCTCGAACTCGCCTCCCGGTGGCTTCCCGCCGACGAGATGCCCGAAGTGCGGTGAGGCGGACGTTCGCTGCACGCCGAGCGTACTGGCTCGGGGCTGCCCGTATGCCGCTCGCCGGACGCTCGCCGGGGGTTCGGGGCTGCCCGTGCCACGTCTCCGGACGTTCGCTGCACGCCGAGCGTACTGGCTCGAGGCTGCCCGTATGCCGCTCGCCGGACGCGGGGGGGGCCCCCCCAGGGGGCCCCCCCCCCCCCGCGGGCC
>JBIIOJ010000342.1:0-3472 GCA_044337015.1 Pirellulales bacterium | reverse complement strand
GTCCGTAACCCGGCGAACCACTGCGGTCCGCACGGCCCGGGGAGCCGCTTTTATAGGTTCGGATCCGGCGGATGGGAACCCCGGAACCGCCCCGGGTTATCCCGGCTGGGGTACACGGGTTATCCCGGCTGGGGTACACGGGTCATCCCGGCTGGGGAGCGCGGGTCATCCCGCCCGGGTAACTGGCGCTGCTCCTGCCGCGGCCGGAGCGGGGTGGAGAATGGCCCAGAACCGCCGCAGGTCGGCCCGGACCATCTGGTCGAGATACGCCTTTCCGGGGTCGGAGTCGGCCAGATTGAACCGGTGGAGCTTGAGCCGGGCGGTGAGGCTCGTGCGGCCGTCGACCATGCCGCTCGCCTTCACGCTCGTCGTGGAATCGTCCTGGTCGAGCACCTCCGCGGTGACCGTGAGCACCTTTCCGGGCTCGACGAAATCCCCGTACTTCACGTTCTTGGCCACCCGCAGCACGACCATGCTGTGGGCGAAATCCTCCCCGAGCCGGATCGTCCATGCGGCAGCCTGGGTCATTGCCTCGAGCATGAAGACGCCCGGCAGCACCGGAAACTTCGGAAAGTGGTCGCCGAGGTACTCCTCCGCCAGCGACACCGCCTTCACGGCCGTGATGCTCTTGCCGGGTTCGAGTGCGACGACTCGGTCGAGAAGCGTGAATCGCATGGTTTGGCTGCGGCGGGATCCAGGACAGGTGACGCGCGGAGTATACGGATTCCCACCACGCCAACAACGCCACTGCCCGCTGCGCGGCCGGCCGGTTTTGAGTCTCCGCCGGCGAGGGTAGGTCAGGGGTGTCATCGCGGCGTGTCTCGTGGCTGCCAACCTGACAGCCGGCCCGGTCCATCGGGACGGCGGAAGACGGTCATGCCGGTCGGCCCGAGCCCCGATACACGGGATTTTCCTGCGGAGAAGCTGGGCCGGTGCCGGCGGCCTCTCATTGGCACGCGACTTGCAAAAGTTGTTGGTTCGTCGGGACGCGATTCCCTTCGAGCCCGCGGCGTTTGTTTCGGCCCGCGGGCGGGGGGAATCATTCCCGGTCCGGTGAGTCATTTCGAAAAAAAGAAGGAGGCACTTCCATGCATTCCAATCCGAACCCAGCATCCCGTTTTTCGGCCGGCGGCGCGGCCGGTGCGGCAGCTTCGCCGCGGCGAGGTCGACGATTCGCGTTCGCCAGCCCGCTCGAGGAGATTCGCGACGAGATGGACCGGCTCTGGAGCGAGTTCACGTCGGCCGGACAGGCCGCGGTGGGGCCGCTCGTGGAATGGGGTTTCGCGCCCGATGGCGGACGCGGGGCAGCCGCTGGTGCCGCGGGGTTTCCGGCGGTCAACGTGAGCGAGACGGCCGATGCGATCGTCATCGAGGCGGAACTGCCCGGTGTCATCGCAGCCGATCTGGACGTGTCGGTGGCCGGGGACGAACTCGTCATCAGGGGGCGGCGGCCGTCTCGCGAGGAGCCGGCGGAAACCACCGCGGGCGAGCGGCCGAACTGGCTGCGTCGCGAGCGTGGCACCGGCGACTTCGAGCGGCGAATCGAACTGCCCGTGGGGGTCGATCCGGCCAAGGTCGAGGCGAAGCTGTCCGACGGTGTGCTGATGCTCTCGTGCACGAAGGCCGCCGAGTGTCAGCCCCACAAGATCGAGATCCGTTCCTGAACCATTCCCACACCATTTTCGACGGAGGAACCCCCATGATCACCGAAACTACTCCCCGTGAAACCGCCGCGGCCGGGAAGGCCGCCCGAGGTACTTTCCGTCCGAACGTCGACATCACCGACTTCGGGACGGAGGTCGTGATCCACGCCGATCTTCCCGGCGCCCGCCGCGACGGCATCGACGTGACGTTCGAGGACGGCGTGCTCTCGCTCGTGGCCGACGTGCCGACTCGTGACCAGCCGGGCACCGCGATCCGGAGGGAGTACGGCGTCGGCGACTACCGAAGGTCGTTCCGTCTGGGCGAGGGCTTCGACGCGTCGCTCATCACGGCCGACTACCGGGACGGCGTCCTCACGATGAAGGTGCCGCGGCTGGCGGCCGTGCTGCCGAGGAAGATCTCGGTCACGGCCGGTTGAGCGTGACCGGTCAGGATCGACGTGGAGAGAACGTAGAGAGTTCGTGGACCGAGAAAACCAACCCGAGAAAAGGAGCCTTGCAATGAGTCTCATTCCTTTTCGCACGAAGCGGGCAAGCGGCATGGAGCCTGGCAGTCTGGCCACGTTGGCCGACTTCCGAAGCGAGATGAACCGGCTTTTCGAAGGATTCTTCAGCCGGCCGCTCGAGCCCATGCCGAGCTGGTTCACGCCTGCGGGCGGGCCGTGGCTGCCGGCGATCGACGTCTCGGAGACCGACACGCTCGTCCGCGTGCGGTGCGAGCTGCCGGGCGTCGATCCGAAGGACGTCGACGTGAGCGTCTCGGAAGACCGGCTCGTGATCTCGGGCGAGAAGAAGTCGGCCGCGGAGACGACCACCGACGGGATGACCCATCGCGAGGCCCACTACGGCGCGTTCAGCCGGGCGATCCCGCTGCCCGAGGCGGTCGATCCGGCGAAGGTCTCCGCGAAGTACGACAAGGGCGTGCTCGTCGTCGAGATGACGAAGTCGCCCTCCGGCACCTCCCGGAAGATCCCGGTGCTGGCGACCTGAGCGGGCACCGTCCGGGCGTTCGATCGCGCGGCCCGTCAGCGGATGGCGGGCCCGCGGTCGCGAGCCGGGCGGGGAAGCGGGCCGGGATGTAGACTTTCGGCCGCCATGCCGCTCGTACTCGCCCCTTCGTTCGATCGTGTCGCGAGGCCACCTCGGTCGGTGGACCTCACGGGTGTCGTGCCCGACCGGCTCTCGGCGGCGACAGCGGATGCGGTCGGCGGTTTCACGGTTCGTGCCGACGGCCGCCCGTCGCGGCTCGGCGACCTCTTCGAAGTGCGGGGCGACGCCTCCGATGGCACGATCGAGTGCATCGGGGATTTTTCGCGGGTCCACTTCGTGGCCGCCGGCATGGCCTGGGGTCGGATCGTCGTCCGGGGCGCGGTGGGCAGGCACTGCGGCGAGCGGATGGTCGGCGGACATATCGACGTCGAAGGGAACGCCGGCGACTGGCTCGCCGCCGAGATGTCGGGGGGCGAAATCCACATCGCTGGCGCCGCCGGCGACAACGTGGCAAGCGGCCTGGCCGGCAGCGAAAGCGGCATGAGCGGCGGTCTCGTGACGATCCGCGGAAACGCGGGCCACCTCGCCGGCTCCCGCATGCGGCGGGGCATCCTCGCCATCGGCGGCGACTGCGGCGAGGGGGCCGGCTTCGAGATGCGTGCCGGAACGATCGTCGTCGCCGGCTCGCTCGCCGCCCACGCGGGGCTCGGCATGCGCCGCGGTTCGATTCTCGCCCTCGCCTCGGCCCCGTCGCTCGGAAGCGGGTTTCGCCGGGGAGCGACTTGGCGGCCGCCGGTGCTGCCGATGCTGCTGCGGCGGCT